>JAITDK010000243.1 GCA_031282605.1 Oscillospiraceae bacterium | reverse complement strand
CGAAGCCTGGTCCGGATTCGAAAGGGCGGATAGCCCTTCGCAGGGTCTGGGACAGAGTCCCAGGCTCCCCGCAGGGACGTTCCTCGTTCCATCGTTCTTCGCTCCAGCGTTCCAACTCTCGCGCCCCGCCAGTAAAATAGTATAATGGAATAGTCAACTCACGCCATAGTGGCGGGGCGCCACAAACTAAAAGCGCATTCGGTTCGCAAACCGAACAGCGTCCCTCCGCAGCGGCTCGTACGGCATCGTTTGTCCGTTTGGTGCATCCTTTTCATGCTGGGTGAGAGACGATTTGAAGAAGCGTTCAATTCGGTCATGGCGGGTTTAACAAAGCTGACGGGTTTTATTCAACGAAGCGCGCCGGAGGAAAGATTCCCGGCGCGCTTTTCTTAGCTACAATGCGGTGATTCAAAATTATTGCACCGGCACATCCGTTTGCGCGTTGTTGTCGATGCTCTGAATGGGAATCTTGCGCTGGGTACGCGCCTGTTCCGGTGCGATTTTAGGCATCAGCAGCGTCAGCACGCCATCCTGATACTTGGCGTTGATCTGATCCTGGTTGATGCCATCCAGCGTGAAGCTGCGCTGGAAGCGTCCGCTGCGGCGTTCGCAGTACAGGTAGTTCTCTTTCTCCTCGCGGCGTTCATTCCTGCGCTGGGCGGAGATGGTCAGCACGTCGTTATCGACGGTCAGTTCGATATCCTCTTGCTTCAGGCCGGGCAATTCGGCCTCCATTACGTACTTGTCGCCCTCGTCGCGGACGTCCACCTGGAATCCGCTGCGGAATCCCTCGCTCATATCAAAGAACGAGCGGAAGAAGCGGTCGTCGAATAGGTTGGGGGAGCGGTTGGCTCTGCGATACGGGATCATGTTGAACATTTGTGAAGCCTCCTTCTCGATAATAAAGTTGCTGTTGTCGTCGCGACTATCATTCCCGGCAAACCACCAGATTATGCAGGAATTACCGACGCGCTGATTCCGCATGCATCTCTGGTTGATACGCCGTACTGTTGATTCCTCTTGACGAGAAGAGTATACGATATAGGTCAGTGGTAGTCAATGTCAGTAATAGTCAGTTGAAGATCAATAACGTGCACTATCGTTGATTTGCGTTAAATTGCTCGCGAATGCTACTAATTTCGAATAATTACTAGGCGAGCGCGAACCGAACAAGAAAGTCAAAGTCGAAGTCATTTGAGTGCAGACATGAGGTAAGCGCAACGCCTGGTCGTAATAGCTTAATCCGTTGAAACTGTTCCCGTTAGACAGCGGCGGCGTTTTTAGGCTTTAGTATGAGGATGCCGCTTACGATTAGGTAGGCGGCCACAGCAGCGCTGCCCGCCATGTCCATGTAAGTGGCGGCTGATGTGTCAGGCGCGAATAAAACCGTCGCCAGCGCTGCGCAGACACACGCGTCCACGAGCGACTTAGCTCTGTACAACTTCACCTGAGCGGCCAGTACGGCCTCCGGGTTCTTGTCGTTTAACCGTCTGTAGCGAAACCAAAACCATGTGTTCGTGACCACGCCGAGAGCGGCGATAATCAGGCCTGTTGCGACATTGCCCTTATCCGCGTTGGATTTGAAGATCAGCAGCAGCATTACCGTTCCCGACAAACACATGGCTGCGCCGACACTGGCGTTTGCCGCGCGCTCTAAATTACGCCTGCCTTCATCCGTTTGCTGTGCGTTGCCCGAATGCAGCGAGCGGTAGACGAACAGCGATACGAATAACGCGGCTAATTCCGCTGTTCGCCTTATAAAATCCGCAATCTGTGTTGACGAACTGCCGAACAACAGCCCGACCCCCAGTATGATGGGGCCGGGCGCGCTTAGCAGTACCGAGGCCAGCAGGGTTCTTCCGCCGGATCGCTCCGCCGCTTTCACAACACGCCGTTCCATAGATATATGAGAGGCATCATCGTCGCCACCGCCGCCAACGGGCATGTTATCGTATCCATTCCACGCCGCGTGTATAGTTCGACGACGGCCAGCACGACGGCCGTCACCAGCGCGATCGTCAGGCACGCGTACCACGGCGCCGCTTGATACCCCAACAGCACTGCCGCCACCGACACAAACGCGCATGTAAACATCGCCGCGCTTCCCTCTACACTCTTGCGACCCTCTATCATCCTGCCCATCAGGAAACGCTTGCCGAACCGTTTGCCCACCAGCGCCGCCGCGCCGTCGCCTATCCCCCAGCCCATCACCGCCGCAAGCACAAGATATCTCTCGCCCAGCAAGCCCCAGCATACGCATATCAGTATGGCGAACATAAGCGAGACCACCATCAAACTGCGCCTGAACTCCCCGGCATTCCTCTCGACGAACAGCTTGGCGAACACCCCAGAGAATATCGGCAGTCTCTCGACGGCCATCAGGATCGGATATACCATGGCTGCGAACGCGTTCGCGGCGAGTGCGGACAGCCACCATGTTTCAAATGCGTACAGCCAGATGAATACGGTGCATAACAGAATCAGGTGCAGGAGTTTACGGAATACCTCCGTTGGCATTGGCACGTATTTCCTCAACGCCAGCATGCCGACTACGTCGATCGCGAAGTATCCGATCAATATCGCTAACCCCCGGAAAAACTCTATCAGCATTTTACTCATCCCTTTATAACCTATTTGTAATCTATTAAAATCAAGTTATCCACCTGAAGAATATGCAACCCGCTACCTCGCGTGCAGTAGAGGTCTCCATTATGCACGCCGGCGCCAATTTTTTTACACGCGAACATCACAAACATCCAATTACCTTTAACTTAATTATAACACGATTCTTGGCGGCGTGTCAATCGCCGTTCAGGGTGTGGCAGCAGTTCCAAATTTGAGATTCTTGAGGCTATTTAAGCTCTACTTACTGATGGCCGAACCCTCCGAAGAGCGGAGGCAGGCGATGTTAGAGGCTTTGGCCGCCGACATCGCCAGACACCCTGTCCACGTCAAGGCTGGTCGCTCTGTGCCTAGATACCCACACCTTCGCCCCAGACCATGTAACGAAAAAACCTTACCGCGCTTTAGGACTTAGGTTGGCGACATTGCCCTCCACCCTTAACCTTGAATACGCCGCGCTTGGGAACGCCAGCATCGTCATACAAATCAACCCGCCGTCCACGTATAACTCTAAAATTCCTCCGTCCAGCGCAGCCAGCACATCCGCCGGCCCGGAACGCAAGCGTTCCGCGCGGACGAAAGACAGCCTGTCGAACGTTTCGCTAAACCCCTTTGCGCCCGCGCTGCGTCGATCCAGCCAAACCCCCTGTTCATCCAGACCGAACGCCAATCGTTCGCCGCTATCGTTTTCAAAGTCGGCGCGGAATCCATCTTCCGCGATCAACCGCAGCGCAAACGGCGCGTCCGGCAAGGCGTAGCCGTCCGATATGTTTTCGACGACCGCGTCCGACAGTACGGGCATAGCCGCAACGCGCGGTCCCGCCGCCGTTTTGACGAGCGAAAGCCTGCGCGGCAACGTCATCTGACCGCGATAGCCGTCCGTATCAGGAACCTTATCGGCGTAAGCGGGGTTCGCCGCCCAGCCGACATACACGCGTTCCGCCAAGCCGTTGAACGTCACACCCGCGTAGTCGTCCGGGCCGGCGTCCAGCCGCCGGGGTTTTTCATTTTTAAATGGACGGAACGTTTCACCGTCGTATGCGCCCAGCAGATACCAAACCTTCCCGCCGCCCAGTACGCCCGGCGCGCCGACGCTTATAGTCAGCACCCAAGCGGTCAGCCCGTCGCCTGACAGTTCGAACAGATCCGGGCATTCCAAAACATCGCCGTAGGATCGGATATCCTCCATGACCCATTCGCCGGTGTTAGTCCATCGTTTCAAGTCGGGCGACGCGTAAAACCGTATGCGGTCATGCGCCGCGAGCGCCATCGCCCAACGTTTGCGGGCGACGTCCCAGAAAACCTTCGGGTCGCGGAAATCCGCAATGCCCGGGTTTTCGACGACAGGATTCCCCGGATAGCACGTAAAATGATGCCCGTCCGCGGAATACGCAAGGCTTTGCGTTTGCGCCGCGCCATGCTGAGTAAACATAGCCACATAGGCGTTCGCGCCGAAACCCGCCGTATTCGCCGGATCACGCACCATACTGCCGGAGAACATGGTTCCCAATTCATTTGGGAACAGGGAAATTCCCCGCTCCGTCCAGCGCAGCAGATCCGGGCTTGTCGCATGCAGCCAGTGCATAGGACCCCAAACCGTCGCGTCCGGGTTATGCTGAGCGAATAGATGATAGACTTCCCCATCGAAGAACAGGCCGTTTGGGTCGTTCGTCCAGCCTGTACGTGGGGTAAAATGCAGTTTGGGACGCATGCTTACGCCTCCATTGTGGAAAGATGTTCCGCTGTGACGGATTCGGGCGGCGACAGCGGATTCGCCGCGTAGCCGTAAGCGGTGGCGGCGAATCGGCACACGCCCCCCTCGCACCACGCGCCGCTCTTGTATTTCTCCAGATAAGCCTCGAACCCTCTCCGGAAAGGGACGTTGTCCGCTACTTGGAACCGAACCGCGCTGGTCACGCCGTTGCCATCTAGGGGCACATCGCTGTTTGCGGCGAACGGCGCGTCAAACAAGGCGAACGGCGGTTCAGCCGCCCAGGCGTAACCGAAATAATCCTCGCTGCCCGTGCCGAATGTCGAGGGAAACTTCTCGCCGTCGACAAAGAATTTCTCGTCGCCTTCCCCCCACCACCAGTCGAACCAATCGCCGCGCGGTTGTGTCGGATCGTCCGGATAATTGAACCACCACGCGTCTTGCGGCGATTGAACCGGATGCTTCCATGTGTCCAGCACGCGCAAGTGGAAACCGCAGAATCGCCCCACACCGGCGTCAGGCAAGCGCAGCAGCGGCCAATCAGGCCATCTGTCGCCGCCAGGCTGGAAGCGCAGGCGCTCCGCCGCCGTCATCCCCGCCCAATCGCCGCGCGTCCAACGCGCGAAGAAGCGTAGGCGTTCCGAAGCGTCCGGGCAAGGCGCGGTCTCCACGAACGCCGAAATACTCATCGGATGGAGATGTAGATTTTCCGCCGTTATCCGCGCCCCGTTCGCGTATGGCATCACCCAATCGGCATACCAAACGCCGCCGTTCAGCCCGCTGACCAGCGTGGAAAAGGGATTCGCCCGCCCGCCGAAGAAATCCGGCAGCGGCGCGAGCGCGGCGGGCGCTGGATCGCCGTCCCAATACACCCTCAAAATGATCCCGTTCGCGTCATTCGGGTTCGCCGCACGCAGCCGCACGCGCGTGATCTTCCCGCGGCCCGTCGCTTCCCAGATGGTCGTCTCCCGCGCGGGCGGTAGTTGAACGCTCGCTGAATCGTTAGGAAAACCGCCCGGCGTTCTCAACCACAGCCGTCTGTCCAGTTTCGCCAAGGCGATGCGATTCTCACGGGAGAAGATATCTTGATACCGCGGCACGACGGCGTCTTGAGGAAAAAGCGTGTAAGTGAACTGGTAATACGCGCCCCAGCCTTCCGCGAACTCAACGCGCAGACGCTTTTGGAACGGAATCGGAAGATAACTGTTGTATCCGCGCGATGTGACCGGGCAAACGTTCGGCAGATTCAGCGGCGCGAAGTCGGCTCCGAACCGGGTGAACATTTCTATGAACGGGCGATCCATGACCTTTTCGTCGTCGATGAATATCCGGATATGCCCCGTGCCGGGCATCGCCGACCACACGCGTGTGAGCGTCCCCGGTCCATCCAGTTCACACGCGACAATCCCGCCGGCGTCCAACGTGCGCACATAGCCCGTTCCGTCGTCGTTCGCACCCCAATCGACATACGTGCCGGACGATGCGTCATATCGGGAACGCCGATCTGTACTCGAAACGCACCCGCTACGCTCGCCAGGCGGCGGAGGCAGCGTCAGCGCGTCCAGATCTGTCAATCGGTTCAATAAATCCTGCCAGGCTATCTTCATAAACGTTCACCCTTTTATGCCCGTAAGCGTGATACCCTCGATAATATACCGCTGTCCGATGAAAAATACAACGATGACCGGCAGCAGCGCCACGACGGAAGCCGCCATCATCAAATTCCATTCCGCGTTGTACATGCCCTGGAACATGCGAAGCCCCAGCGACACCGTGTACAGCGACGAGCTGGATAGGTAGATCAGGGGGCCTAGGAAGTCGTTCCAGCACCCCATGAAGGCGAACATACCCACCACGATCAGCGCGGGGCGCGTCAGCGGCAGGAGTATGCTCCGGTAGATGGTCACATACCCCGCGCCGTCCACAAACGCGGATTCGTCCAGCTCGCGCGGTATGGTCATGTAGAACTGCCTCAGCAGGAAGATGTTGTATGCGCCGCCGCCGAACCAGGCGGGCAGTATGAGCGGCACGTAGGTGTTGGCAAAACCCAGGCGGCTCCAGCCCACGAACAGCGGAATCATCGTCACGGCGAAGGGCAGCATCATGCTCGCGATCAGGCATGCGAACAGCGCATTGCGACCCCGCCAGCGCAGCCGCGCGAACGCGTACGCGCTTAAGGACGAGGTGATCACCGTGCCGGAGACGACGCCCGCCACGATGAGCGCGGTATTCAGATAATACCGCCCGAACGGAACGACGCTGAACGCCTTTGCGTAGTTGCTCCACCGGAATGGCGAGGGAATCCATTTGGGCGGCAGTATGAAAATCTGGGACAAGGACATGAACGATGACCGAACGAGCCAATACAGCGGCGCGAGTGAGGCCGCCGCGCCCGCCAATAAGAGGGTGTAGACGAACACCATCCAAGTGTTTTTCCGCAGCTTTCCGACGGTCATAGTGCCTTGCCCCCTTCCCCGGCCTGGTAGAACACCCAGCGGTCGCTCGTCTTAAATACCAGCATCGTCACAGCCATGATGATTATGAACAATACCCAAGCGATGGCGCACGCGCTGCCCATCCTCGTGAAGGAGAACGCTTCCCGATAGAGATAAAACACGTAGAACAAACTTGCGTTGTCCGGGCCTCCGTTCGTCATTATGTAGGCTTCCGAGAACACCTGGAACGATCCGATAAGTGTCGTGCACAGGTTGAAAAATATGGTGGGGGACATCATGGGCAGCGTCACATGGCGGAAACGCGCCCACGCGCCGCCGCCGTCCAGCGACGTCGCCTCATACAGATGTTTAGGTACGTCTTGTAATCCCGCCAAGAATACCACCGTAATGCCCCCGGTAGTCCACATGCTCATCAGCGACAGCGACGGGATCACGCTGCGTTTGTCGTATATCCACTTCAGACCTTTTATGCCGACGCTGCGCAGCATCTGGTTGATCAGGCCGAAATCCGGATTGAGCAGCCACAGCCAAATCATCGAAATGGCGACCGTCGGCACGATCGTCGGCAGGTAAAAGATCGTACGAAACACGCTTTTGCCGCGCACGGGCTGATTGAGCGCCATTGCCAGCAAGAACGCGTAGACGATCTTCATGGGCACGCTCATCAGCACGTACTGCGTCGTTACCCATAAGGCTTTGTAAAAATAATTGTCGCGCCCGGAGAACATACGCGCATAGTTCTCAAGGCCAATGAGGTTCCATTTCCCGCTGATGGTCAGATCGGTAAACCCATAGAACAGGCTCGCGATCATCGGACCCAGCGTAAATAGCAGGAAACCCAGCGCGGCGGGCAGCGCGAACAGCCAGCCCGCCAGATTCTCCCGCGCGGCATAGGCCGCCTTGCCCGCTCGCGGCCTCATCCCGGCAACCATCATAATTCGCGCCTCCCACCGCAGCCAAGGCGGCGCGATTCCGCGCGCCGCCCCTTTGTTTTACAATCCGTCAACTAAACGATGGATGATCAATAGATCCAACCGGCGACCAGCGCGTTGACCGGATCCGCGATGGAATCCATGGCTTCCTGCGCGGTCATGGAACCGTTCCATACGTTGTCCAGCGCGGGCCATACCAGCGCGTCGATTTCGGCGAAGTTCACCACGCAGTTTTCGGGGGAGGGTTCCGCGTGCTCAAACGTGCTCTTCATTACCGCATCCTGGAAGCCGATCGGGCGTCCCGGCGTGCCTTCTTCGGCCCACAGCGCGATCTTTTCCGGGTCGGTGTACCAACTATTGAGCTGAGGGACCCAAAGACCCTTGTGCAGTTCGATGACGTTGGCGGGGTTGATGATCCAGTTGTGCAGTTTTAGCGCGGATTCAAGGGATTTGGTGCTCTTAAATATGACGAGCGATCCGCCGTGGAAGAAGCTCTTATATTCTTTGTGGATCGGCAGCACGCCTACGCCCCAGTTGAAGTCCTCCGTCAGCGCGAGATCGGCGTGCGTCCAGGAACCCTGGATGCTTATCGCTACGCGGCGGGTCTGCAGCGCGGTCGCCGTACCGGGCAGCGTGGAGGATGCGGCGGGCGTCGGATGCACATGGTATACATTGATCAGGTCGGCCACCTTCTGAAGGGCTTCAGTCGCTTCGGGGCTGTTCAGTCCGAAGGCCGTTCCGTCCTCGGTGAGATACTTGCCGCCGTTGGACAGTACGAAGGGATACCAGCCGTTCCAGCCTGTGGACATTTGAATGCCGTATTGCTGGATATCCTCTGGGTCGAACGCCGGATCAAGCGCGTTGCGACCGGAACGGTCAAACGTCAGCCGCTGCGCGACTTCGACGAACTCGTCCCATGTCCAGGCATCCTCGGCCTTGGTGGGAGGAAGCTCCACACCGGCTTCGTTGAACAAGTCGACGTTGTACATCAGGCTCGGGCAGACGCTAGCCTGGTAGGGGCCGGCGCTCTCGGTCTCCGACCATTTCCACCAGCAGTAGTCCGCCACGTCGTCCGCGGATATGCTAGGGTCGAGTTCGGCGATCTCATAGTAGTTGTATATGAGACCATCCTTGCCCAACTGGATCTTCCAGGGACCGGAATAGCACACGTCAGGCGCTTCATTGGCGGCGATCATGGCGTTGAGCTTGGTCACAAAATCGTCCGGGATATGCAGGCGTTCCACCTTGATGTTGGGATTGGCTTTCTCAAATTCCGTGATGGCGACGTCTACGCCTTCCTTTTCAGCGCCGCTACCCCAGTAGGCGAAGCGCAGATTCACGCTCTCTTCCGCGCTTGCGGTCAGGGCGAATCCGGCGGGCACCAGGACGAACAAGGCGATGAGTAGGGCAAAGATCCGTTTTGACATGACGGCAAACCTCCTCTTGCAACGAGAAACAATTGGTTCAAGGCGGGGTGAACGGGGATGCATCCGTTGATATCATGCTACACTGCGCGCATGTCCGCCGCAACCCGTCTTCTCTTCGGATGCTTGTCGTTTGTTCGGGATTCGTCCCATGCCCTCGTTTCGCGTATTTTGAATAGGGTCGTTTCGGGATTTCGCTCCGATTTTCAGTTCATCATCATTTTGTCTGATAAATCCGTTGGCTCTATCATGTCAGTCGGCGGATTCCGCCGTCGGCATTTCCGCCCGTATGCGCGCCGTCACGCGGCAGCCGCCGCCGGGCGCGGCGTCTAGAACAAGGCCGTACCCTTCTCCATACATGAGAGAAATGCGGTTGTGCGTGTTGTACAGTCCGATAGATACGCGTTTGTCCGTCAATATGCGCGCCGCTTTATCCGGGGGGATGCCTTGACCGTTGTCCTCCACGACGACGATTAGATCCGTTCCGTTCGTTTCATCCAGCCGCGCCCGGATGCGGATCTCCCCGCCGCCGCCGCCTCGCCCGCCGAAGCCGTGCAGTATGCTGTTCTCCAACAACGGCTGCAAGAAGAGCTTGGGCACTAGGCAGTTTAGGCAGTTGGGCGCGACATCCCATTCCACACTAAAAAGGCCTTCAAAGCGCGAATGCATCAGGAACAGGTACTGCTCCAACCATTCCATATCCTCGCGCAGCAGCGTGACGGGACGCGTGGAATCGCTGGTATAGCGCAGCATACGTGATAGCGTCACCACCAGCCGGCTGGCTTCCTTGCCGCGTCCCGCCAGTACGCTCCAGTTAATGACATTGAGCGTATTGTAGAGGAAATGCGGATTGAACTGCATCATAAGCGTGGTTAAGCGCGCCTCCTGCTCGCCGATGCGCGCCTTGTAGTTTTCGTCGATCAGGCGGCGCAGCGTCTCGCTCATGGCGTTGACGTTGGCGACCAACGCGGTAAACTCGTCGCGGCGGGATTCGTCGATCCGCGCGGAATAATCGCCCGCCTTCACGGCGTCTACGCCTTGACTGACGCTACGGATGCGCCGCGTGAGCATACGTATGGAAAGTCCCGTCGCCAGCAATGTCGTCAGCGCCATCACCAGCATGATGCCCAGCATGTTGAGGTACAGTCCGCGCGATAAATCCCCCGCCAGCGCGTTCACCGAAAAAGCGGATACGGCAAACCACCCCGTCCGCGCCGAACGATCGTAACACAGCGCCAAGGGACTGCCGTCCGCCGCGACGCCGCGCAGCATACCCGTGCCCGTTGCCAGCATTTCAGGCAGGTAACCGGAAAGGTCGAGGGCTTCGCCGTCGGTGCGAACCAGCGTTTCGCCCTCCGGCGTCACCATGCATACGACGCTTCCGGGCACGGCGGCGGCAGTCGCTTCCAAGCGATCCTTGAAATACGCCTCGCCGAGCATCACCATAAGCACAGCGTCCTGATCCTTTTCTAACCACCAGCCGATGCTGGAATCGTCCACATACCGCAGATTAAGCAGCCGAGCGCAGGCGAACGACGGCTTCTGGTGATGAAACGGCTCCATCGCCTTGGACGACAGCCAGGCGATACCGCCGTTCTTCTCCCGTACGTCTAGAAACACATCGCTCTGAAAAAAACCGCCGAACTGCGCCAAGCGCGTCCAATTCATCACATACGAATAAGTGGGCGTGATGATTTCCACCTGCTGAACGCTGGGCAGGCTGCCGAAATATTTGAGCAGAATCTTATGAATGGCTTCCTCGGTTTCCCGGCGGTTCACCGGATCGGACATCATCGGATCGGAAAAGACGGCGAACAATTCCCGATCGACCAATATGTTCATCGACACGTCGTGCAGCGTCGCGAGATCCAATTCCGTGCGTTCGTTGTTGACGCGCAGCAATTGATACATGCTTTGACGGGCGGTTTCCGTGAGCGTTTCCCGGCTGCGCATGTAGAATTGACGCGCGAGCAGGCATTGAGGAGCGAGCGAGAGCAGCAGAATCACGATCAACGTCTTCACGCGGATGCTGAGCCGTTTCGACCATCGATCCATCCATTGTTTCGTCCATCGCTTCGCCGAACGGTCTGTCCGACGCGTGATTCTTAATGGAAATCGGGGGGAAACGCGGCGTCGAACGCGGTCAGCCATGATACGCGCCGTCCTGTTCCGCCGGTGTGTTTCTGCGGTATTGATCCGGCGTGATCCCATAATGCTTCTTGAAGGTTTTCGTGAATGTGGCGGCGTTCGGGTAGCCCACGCGGCGGCCTACCGCCGCGGCGTAATGCCGCGTTTCCCGGAGCAGTTTCGCCGCCTGCGCCATTCTAAGCGCGATCAGATAGTCGGAGAACGTCATACCCACGATCGCCTTGAACTGCTCGGAAAAATAGGTGGGGTTATAATGGAATCTCGCCGCCGCGGCGGAAAGCGTCACATCCTGGTGATAGTGCGCCTGGAGCCAGGCCAAGGCTTCCTCAAACACGTTGTCCTTGGCTTTGCGACCCGTCAGCGCGTCCGCGGCGGCGTCCAGCAGCTGCAAGGCTGTCCGTTCCGCCTCATCGACGGAATTGCATTCCAATAACGCGCTGTCCGCTTGAGCGAGCGCGGCGTCGGCCTCCGCTTTCGCCATGGGAAGCCCCGAAAACAGGTTTAGAAAGAGATACAGGAGGGTTTCCTTATAGCGGCTGGGCAGTATGCGCGGGCTGCGCAGCGCGTTCAGCGACTCTCGGAGCCGTCTACGCGCGTCGTCGCGGTTCCCGGACGCCAGCAGCGCCGATAACTCGCGGGCGGTCTCCGTGCGCAGTTCGCCAAGTCGTGGGATAAAGGCGGGTTTTTGCGGCGGTAGTTCGATCAACGCCGAAGCCGGTTCGTAAAACCGCATGGCGGCGGCTGTGCGCGCGGCGTGGTATACGTGGGGCAGCCGACCTAAAAAATCCGTCTGCGTCCAAGAGACCCCGGCGGCACACTCCGGGCACCCCGCGTTGCGCAGCGTCTGTACGACGCCCGTCAAAACGTCTCGCGCTATTGGCCAGGCCGCCGGTTGGCAGGCTGTCACCGCAACCAGCGCGCCCTCGTCCACGGGCGATACGGATACCGCCGCCGGGCCGAACGTCTTCAATTGCGCACGCAGACCGAACTGCGCGGCCTGACGCGCTTCCGGGGACGGCCATCGCCCCCCGGGCAGCGTCACCGCGACGAACCCGGACGGGCTTACGCCAAACAGCGTCCGCATTTCGTCACGATCCCGCAACGGCAGATCGTCCGTAAGGAACAGGTACATGTGATTTTCCACCGTATCTAGGCTGAGCGGAGTGGGCGCCTCCAAACGGGATTCCATGCGGCGCAGGCATTCCAGCAGTTCTTCGGGGGATACGGGCTTGAGCAGATAATCGTCCGCGCCCAGCGCGACGCAGCGTTTGGCGTAATCGAACCGATCGTATGCGCTGAGCGCGGCGATGCGCATATCGGGTCGCGCGGCCTTCGCCCGTTCAATGAACGACAGGCCGTCCATCTTGGGCATTCGTATGTCCGTGAGCGCCAGGTCGATGCGCACGGACGACAGCAGGCGCAGCGCGTCCCCGCCGTTCTCCGCCTCAAAGAGAAGATAATCCGGTTTCAGCGTTCTCAAAAGCGCGGACATCCCGCTGCGGTGCCCGGCTTCGTCGTCCACGATCAGCAGTCGGTACATAGCCATCCCCTTCCCGAATAAGACGAGACGGGGAACGATATTCATTCGCGGCGGGCAGCGGGAGGATAAAGGGCGGGAAATTTCCGGGACGCGAAGGGAGGAACGCGCTGCAATTTCTATATAAACCCATCCGGCGGGTCTACCCGGCCTGCGTCTCCGCGCGGTCGTCGGACATGAAGCGCGGCGTAGTTCCCCTCACTCCTCCGTCTTCCCGCGCCAGCGTATCCTCCAACCAATCGCCGATTTCCTGAGTATCCCGTCGCAGTGGTGGAGAAACTGCTTTCGGACGAGGCCGCGATGACCTGCACCTTTGTGAATTACGCCACGCCCAGCGTCGATCGCTTCAAGGCGTTCGCCCGCGCGGGGAAGATCGGCTACGCCAGCATACCCGGCGCAACGCCCGTCATGGGGGGATGGTCGTTCGTCATCCCCGCGAAAAGCCGGTATCCCGAAGCGGCGTTCCGGTTCATTCGATGGGCGTTCAGCGCGGACATGGCCATACCACAGACCCTACTCGGCGGACAATCCCCCCCACTTGAGCGCGTACCGGAATTACGACATGCTGTCGCTCTACCCTTGGCTGTCCAAGGCGCAAAGGGAATTAAGCGCGGCCCGCACGCGCAGCGCGGCTTCCAGCCACTCACGCCCAAAGTATCTGCAGGAACGCGTAGAATCCATCATCGCCGGGGAACTGTCGCCGCTCATCCGCCGCGCCGCCGCCGGGGAGACGCTCCTAGACGCGGAGGCGCAAGAGGACGTTTGCGTCGCTAGCTCCTTCAGGTCGAGCCAGCGGTCGCGGAGCGCGTTCCTCGGCAAAAATAATCTTCGTCCGTCCTATTGCATGGACGAGTGTAATAGTATATACTGTTAATGGTCAAAGATAGTCAAAGAAGTATGAGAAGATTGCGTGTCAGCTGAATTGGAGGACTGCGCGGTGCCGATAAAGGACTACTACAAAATTCTCGGCGTGGAGAAAAACGCCGATCAGAACGCGATCAAGTCGCGTTTTCGCAAGCTGGCCAAGGAACTGCATCCGGACGTGAACCCCGGCGACAAGGACGCGGAGAAGAAGTTCACCGAGATCTCCGAGGCGTACGACGTGCTGGGCAGCGCGGATAACCGAAAGAAGTATGACGCGCTGGTAGAGCAGCAGCGTTCGGGGCGGTTCCATGCCCCGGGCGGCGTTCAATATAGTTACGCGGGCGGTATGGGCGAGGACGGCGTTGATTGGGACGCCATTCTAAGCACGATGTTCGGCTGGGAGGGCGGTTCATACGCCGCCGGCCGGCGAAGCGCTCCGGGCGG
>JAITDK010000241.1 GCA_031282605.1 Oscillospiraceae bacterium | reverse complement strand
GGGATCTCCATGCCGCCTGATACCGTCCAGCAGTGAACCGAACTGCGCGTCGTGCCATTTGATAGCCCGCTTTGCTTGAGGGGTGTCGACGCCGTACTCATGCCTCGCGCTGTCCAGATCGCACAGCTTGACGAACATCACGTCGGGCTGGCCGCTATCCTCAATGATATCCAGCGCGACCCCCATCGTGAACAGGTCTAGGCTGACATGCGGATTCGACAACGCCCAATAGTGTTTACGAAAGTAACGATCCAATAAGGATCGAGTGGCGTTGCCCTGGTAAAACGGCATCGCGTCGCCCTCGTAATACATCGGCAGTATCATCGGCATATTCATATCGAAGTCCGCGCCGCCGGTGATCGGCCAGTTCAGCGCGCACGTGGAAAGGCCGCGCTCCTTGGCGTACTCAAGCAGGTATTTGGCCTTGACATCAGATCTCATCCGGTACCACGGCGGATGCTCGACGCCCGGCGACACCATCTCGTTGTGTGGGATGCCGTGACGATCGGGATAAACGCCCGTCATAATGGACGCGTGGCAAGGGTATGTGAACGACGGATAGACCGGCTTGACCTGACGGATATAAGAACCGTCGGCGAGAACCCTACCGAAGTTCGGCAGGGTTCTCGCGTAGTCGATGTCGATGTCGCACATCGCGTCGACGCATAATACGAATAGCTTGTTCATTTTCCTTGCAGCGCGTCGTTGCAAGCCTTTTCGGCCTCGGCTACCGCTTCGGCGACGGTCAGCTGTCCGCCGGCGGCCAGCTTGACGGCCTTCTCCAGCTCGGTGCGCACAGTGGCCGATCCGGTCACGCTGGGCAGGAATCCCGCGTAAGGCAGGTTAGCCTGAACGGCTGCCAGCGCTGGATTCTCGGCGAGGAATTCATTATAAGATTCCGTTTGCGAGGTGTAGTCGTATGGCGACAGGGCGATCATCGACTTGACCCACCTCACGTTGTTCTCGGCGGAGGCAAAGTATTTCGCGAATTCGTAGGAAGCCTTCTCGGTCGCGTCGTCGTCGGTGAAGATGATGAAGCCGCGGTTCCAGGCGGGATACCACTTCACCGGACCGTCCTGGGGCAGCGGCGCCACGGCGTACTCAAATCCGTCGGGCGCGATGTACGGCACCCCGGCGCACGATCCGGCATAGGACGCCAGCAAGCCGGAGTTAAAGTCGTTTGAGAAGTAGTCGCCCGTCGGATTCAGCGCGAACGCGCCGGACTTGAGCAGATCGACATACCATTCGAGGCGCTCGATGGCTTCCGGGCTGTTCCACAGTATCGTCTTGTTTTCGGCGTCGATGTAGCCGGAGCCGTTCTGCATGATCAGCGTCTGACCAATATCGGTGATGGAATCCGCCGCGAAGCCGGGGATGCCCTTCGCCTCATAGATCTTCTTGCTGTTCTCGGCCAGCTCGGCCCATGTCTCCGGCGCTTTCAGTCCGAGTTCGTCATACAGCGTCTTGTTGTAGAAGAATATCGGGCCGGTGGTGACCAGTGGCCACGCGTGCATCTTGCCGTCAACGAAGCCGTACGCTTCCTCGACCAGCGCGGCGGGCAGCGAGTCCTTGAAGCCGGGGATGCCTATCTGCGGATCGTCGATATACTTGCCGATATCGGCGACCAGGCCTTCCTCGACATAGTCGGAGGCGGTCGACGCGTAGTTGATAATGATGTTAGGGCCTACGCCGTTGGATACGGCGCTGAGCACGTTGGGCAGGAAGTCTTGATAGGGCTGCGACTGCACGACCACCTTGGCGGCGGTCTGGCTGGCGTTGAACTCGTCGGCGATCGCGTTGAGCGTCGTGTCCTGGTCGTTGGTGAACGTGTGCCAGATGACGACCTCGGCGGGTTCGGCGGTCTGGGCGACGGCGCAGCCTGACGTCATGGCCAGCGCGAGAGCCAGCGCGAGTGCGATCGAAAGGATTGAGCGGAGTCTCATCGACAGATTCCTCCTTAGGGTTGGCTTGATTTATTTTGCCATATGAATTGCTCTGTCGGCGAACTGCGTCCGATTAGGCCGCAATTAGTCAGACTTATTCTAGTATAACCCGACTATGTCGCTCTGTAAATCGGCATTGACTAAATGTAACAAATTATTAACCGTTTCGCGTCGTGACGCGTTATTCCGCATGATCTTGTAATTCCTCCGCTTTGACCGTACAATACGTTCCATAAGATATTTTCATGGAGGTAACTTATGCCGTCAGTGGATTTGGACATAGCGCGGCAGGTGGAGCTGCGACCCATCGAGGAGATAGCGCGGAAGGCGGGCATTTCGAGAGACTCGTTGATCCCGTTCGGGACACACAAGGCGAAGGTTGAGGCGCGGCGCTATGCCGATCTGCCGCGAAAGGCGCGGCTGGTTCTCGTGACCGCCATAAATCCCACCCCGGCCGGCGAGGGAAAGACGACCGTATCAATCGGTCTGACGGACGCGCTGCGCCGCGCGAATGTGAACGCAATGGCCGCGCTGCGCGAACCGTCGCTGGGTCCTGTGTTCGGCGTAAAGGGCGGCGCGACGGGCGGCGGCTGGGCGCAGGTAGGCCCGATGGCCGACATCAACCTGCACTTTACGGGCGATCTGCACGCCATAACCGCCGCGAACAACCTGCTGGCCGCGATGGTCGACAACTCGATCTCCCAGGGCAACCCTCTGGGCATCGACCCTCGCCAGGTCGGCTGGCGGCGATGCATGGATATGAACGACCGACAGCTGCGCCGGATCGTGGACGGATTGGGCGGGAAATCCGGAGGCTTCGCGCGCGAGGATGGGTTTGACATCACGGCGGCCTCGGAGGTAATGGCGGTGTTCTGCCTGGCGCGTGATCTTACGGAATTGAAGGAGCGATTATCCCGGATCGAGGTAGCGCGCACGTTTGACGGCAAGGCGGTAACGGCGGGGGATTTGAGGGCGGCCGGAGCCATGACCGCGCTGCTGCGCGACGCGTTCTCGCCGAACCTGGTGCAAACGCTCGAAGGCGCGCCCGTGCTGATTCACGGCGGGCCGTTCGCGAACATAGCGCACGGCTGTAACTCGGCGGCGGCGACGGAGCTGGGGCTGCGGCTGTCTGACGTGCTGGTGACGGAGGCGGGTTTCGGCGCGGATCTGGGCGCGGAGAAGTTCATCGATATCAAATGCCGCGCACTGGGGATTCAGCCAGATTGCGTAGTGTTGGTCGCGACGGCGCGCGCGCTTAAGTATCACGGCGGCGCGGCCAAGGACGCTCTCGGCGCGGAGAATCTGATCGCGTTGAAAAAGGGGTTGGCTAATCTGGAACGCCACATTCATAACATCACGACGGTGTGGAATCGTCCGGTTGTAGCGGCGATCAATCGTTTCCCAACGGACACCGAACAGGAGTTGGAGGCGATCGAATCCGCGTGCCTGGCGGTAGGCGCACGTGTCGCGCGATGCGAGGTATGGGCGCGCGGCGGCGCTGGCGGCGAGACGCTGGCTTCGGAGGTAATGGCGGCGCTGGCCGAACCGCCGAAACCACTGTCATTCACATATGATCTGTCGGAAAGCCTTGTCAACAAGGTGGAGTCGATCGCCAAGCGAGTGTACGGCGCGGCGGAGGTGCGATTCGCGGCGGGCGTTAAGACCGCGCTGCGCCGCATCGAGCGCGACAATCCGGCTGGACTGCCCGTATGCATGGCCAAAACGCAGTACTCGTTCACCGACGATCCGTCCAGCCTGGGTGCGCCGAATGGGTTCATACTGACGGTTCGCGAGGCGAGATACTCGCGCGGTGCGGGGTTCGCGGTCGTGTTCGCGGGCGAGATAATCGCGATGCCGGGATTACCGAAGACGCCGGCGGCGGAGTCGATCGACGTGGACGGCGACGGCGATATCGTCGGGCTATTCTGACGTGTTTACGCTCCGTTAACATTTTATTCGCGGTTTGTTTATCTTGAGTTTACATTCGGGTGCTACTATATAAGAAGCCACAGCGGACATGGTTCGCATGAGCGTTCGGCGTGATGGCGCTTGCGTCCTGCCGGGAAGGAGTGATAATGGGATTCGATAATACTCATGGCGTCATGAATAGACGGCGGCGCGCAATCGCCGCCGTGACGATAATCGCCGCGCTGCTGTGCGCCGCGACGTTCCCGGCGGCTGATGGGTTCGCGTTCGCGCGGGCGGATGAGACCGTTGTTGAGCCTGTCGATTACACTGGATTGTTGTACGCGTTTACGGCGGAGGATGAGGACGCGTCCATACCAGGCGACACTGCGCGCATCGACATGACCGCGTCCGGCGTGAAAATAACGGGCGTCGGCGCGGCGGCCGACGCGTCGACTATTCTTATACAGCTGCCCGGCACGTATGTCCTGACAGGCGAGTCGAACGGCAGGCAGGTGCTGATCGACGCGAAGAAGACAGACGTCGTCCGGCTTATACTGGACGACGCCGCGATCATCAATGACGGCGCGGCGGCGATATACGCCAGGAAAGCGGCGAGGGTAGCGATCATCCTAGCCGACGGTACGTCGAACACGGTCAAGGGCGGCGTTGCGGACGCGGTCGATTCCGAAGACGACGACGTCAAATCCGCGCAATCCGCCGTTTATGTAAAGAACGACCTGGTGATAAGCGGAGGCGGCATGCTGACCGTCGAGGGTCCGGGGAGCGGCGTATGGGCGAAGGATATGCTGATCATGACCGGCGGCGTGATGGACGTCACAGTCGGCGGTTTTGCGCTGCGAGGGAGCGACGGCGTTGCGATGAAGGGTGTAACGGCGTCGATCATATCGGGTGGCGACGGAATCAAGTCTACTAAGGCCGGCGATCCGGCGAAGGGGTTTATCCAACTGGAGGACTGCGTCTTGAACATCGCCGCGCATAATGACGGCGTACAGGCTGAATCCGCGCTGTTCGTCAAGGGCGGTGAATACGCGATCCACGCTGGCGGCGGCGCGGACGCCGTCGAACTGTCAAGCGCGGGGGTTGGACGCGGCGGATGGTTCGGCGGATTCTTTCAAGCGGTAGAGGAGACCGAGGACGACGGCGAGAGCATGAAGGGCTTGAAAGCGGGGACGATGATCGGCGTGTCGGGCGGGGTGTTCGAGCTGGACACGCAGGACGATGCGGTGCATTCTGATGGCGATGTATGGATAGGCGACGGCGAGTTTTCGATCAAGACGGGCGACGACGGCGTTCACGCGGAGGGATTGCTGAGGATCGATGATGGTAATGTAATTATAGGGCGCTGTTTTGAGGGGCTGGAAGGATCGGCGATTGAGATTAGCGGCGGCGAGCATAGTATTCAATCGGCGGACGATTCGATCAACCTGAGCGATGGGTCGGCCAGCAGGGGCGGCGGTTGGGGTATGGGTCGGGGTGGTTCGGCGGCGGCGTTGATGACTTTGGTCGTGAACGGCGGCGTGATTCGAGCGACTGGAGGCACGGACACGATCGACGCGAACGGCAATATCGTCATGTACGGCGGCGAGTTGTACTTGAACGGACAGTCGCAGGGCATGGAGGGTGCGATCGACTTTGACGGAAAGTTCACGGTGCATGGCGGCAGGTTGATCACGGCGGGTTCCGTGCTGTCAGTGGCGGCGGAATCTACTCAACCCGTTTTGCTGGCGCGGTTTGGGCAGGCCGTGGATGCGGGCAGCGTGATTGAATTGCGCGATGAGGCTGGCGGTGTGATCCTAGCGTTAGAGAGCGAGATAGCGTGTTCCGCGTCAGGGTTCTCGTCGCCGGATATGTCGCCGGGCGAGACGGTATCCGTTTGGGTTAATGGTGTGAAGCGGTTCGACGTGGCGTTGAGTGAGGATGCGGTGGTCTCGTCAGCGGCGGAGGACGGCGGCGCGTACAACCTGCAGAATGGGAGAATGGGCGGCAGGTTTGGAGGCGGCGGATTCAATCCCGGTCAGGCGCCAGCCACACCCGCGCCATAAAGCGGTCGGAGGAACGAGGAGGGAATGGGGAACGGGGGAACAGATTACGTTCCGAGGTAGACTATCCAGGTACAACCGGCGATCCGAAGCCGGTAGATTGTGTATCACGATGGTCCAGGCGAAGCCTGGTCAGGATTCGAAAGGGCGGATAGCCCTTCGCAGGG
>JAITDK010000236.1 GCA_031282605.1 Oscillospiraceae bacterium | reverse complement strand
CTAAAACCCATAAATCTTCCAAACAGAATCCAAGGTAAGAAATTCCAATTTCATTTGACGAAAGAGGAGAACGGTAGAGAAATATTTCTTAAACTATAATTTATAACCCGCTAGCGATCCAATCCCCTGCGTCAACCAAACTATCCGCCAAAACCGCGCCGCAGCCTCGCAGCCGCTCCAGGCCATGATGCCCTCTAGGCACCAGCACGCACGCCGCCCCCAACGCGCGCGCGACCTCGGCGTCATGCTCCGTGTCGCCGATCATTACCGCGCCGCGCGGATCAATATCCCGCTCGCGCATGAACGCCCGCGCCGATTCAGTTTTTCCGCGCGCCAGAAAATCCTTCTGCGCGATCATCGCGTCAAAGTAGCGGGCGATGTCGAACGCCTTTAACTGCTCAAGCAGCAGATCCTCGCTGGACGCGGTCAGCAGAATCTGCGCTAACCCGCGCATGCGCAGCCGCTCCAGCGTCTCGACCGCGTCGACGAACAGACCGCACGATCGGCTCCGCTCCTTGTATTCCGCAGTGTACTGCTCCGCCACGACCTCGAACGTTTCGTTCTCGAACGTGAAGCCGCAGCTGCGATAATACTCGATCACCGGGAATGTGAACACCTCGTGATACCGCGCCTTATTGATAAGCGACATGCCGCGTGCCTTGAGTAGCACGTTCTCGGCGTCGATGCACGCGTCGACGTCGTCGAGCAAAGTGCCGTTCCAGTCCCATATAACAGTCGTAAACATACGGATTATGATATGCGGTCAAGAGCGGTTTGTCAACGCGCGACGCGTTCGGTGGGAATACGCAAGATAAAACGGCGTTATTATGAATCCACCATACGTCGAACGACGCACGGTGATATCAGGTTTTGAATGAGATGGGGACCACCCTCCGCCGCTGCGGCAGAGGGTGGTTAGAGTCTGTGGAGCTGATCCTGCGTGCCGCTGGTGTCGGCTGCCGCTAGCATCAGCTTGATCCGATTCTCCTGATTGACCCGCGTCGCGCCTGCGTCGTAATCTATCGCCACTATGTTCGCCGCCGGGTTGCGTGTTCGTATCGCTCGGATCATGCCCTTGCCTACTATGTGATTTGGAAGACATCCAAACGGCTGTGCGCAGATGATGTTCGGCGTTCCGGATTCGATCAACTCCAGCATCTCTCCGGTCAGCAGCCATCCTTCGCCCATCTTATTTCCATACCCCAAATAATCCTTTACCAGCGCCTTCGTCGACGCGAACGGCTTCGGCGCTCGGAACCGCGATCGCTTGATCGCCTCGATCATCCGGTTCTGCCACGCGCAGACATACGCCTTCAACGCCCATGACCCTAACCCCGTCATCTTGCGCGTGCCATATAATCCGGCGTCCTCGATACGATTGTCGCACTTGAATATCAGGAAATCCAACAACCCCGGCACTACCGGCTCCACATTCTCGCGCAGCAAAAAATCCTCCAGGTTGTTGTTCCCCAGCGGCGCGTACTTTATATATATCTCCCCGACTACGCCCACACGCGTCTTCGGCGGCCCTTCTACAGGAATCGCCTCAAACGACCGTACTATTCCACTTAGATTATCCTGTATCGTCCTACGCCTGAACCCCTGGCTTGTCAAAAACGACGCCTGCAGCCGCTCCACCCATTCCGCTATCAGCGCGTCAGTCGCCCCGCTTCCACGCTCATATGGCCGCACTTGGTTTGCCAGACACATCATCAGATCGCCATAAACTATCGCGTATACCAGCCTTCGCATCAGCGAGAAACCCAGATTGAACCCAGGATTCCGCTCCAGTCCCGCGAGATTCAGCGATATAACGGGAATCCCCCCGAACCCCGCGCGCTTCAATCCCTTGCGCAGTAAATGTATATAGTTCGACGCCCGGCAGCCGCCTCCAGTCTGGGTGATCATCAGCGCGGTGCGCTCCAGGTCATACCTGCCACTTTGCAGCGCGTCTATCATCTGCCCTATCACCAGTATAGCCGGGTAACATATATCATTGTGAACGTGACTCAACCCCGCTCGCATCACCCTCGGCGCAGTCTCGGTCAGCAGTTCGACGTGATACCCCTCTTGCTCGAAGCATCTTTGAAACAGCGAAAAGTGTATGGGGAGCATTTGGGGGAATAGGATGGTATGCGTCTTCTTCATCTCTTTGGTGAAGACGACCCGCTCTTCAAGCGGCTCTATCTGCGGCGAAACGTTATCGCGCATATGTTCCCGCACCTCAGCCTGCATGACAAACCCGCGGCGTGTCCTGGAGCGCGGACTTACGCATACGCTCCTCCATCGCAGCCAGCAGACTGCGCAGGCGTATCTTCACCGCGCCCAGATTCGCTATCTCATCTATCTTTATCTGCGTGTACAGCCTGCCTTTGCGCTCCATCAACGCGCGCGTCTCGTCCGTCGTGATCGCGTCGATACCGCACCCAAACGACACCAGCTGCACCAATTCCATATCCGGTTCCTCGGCCACCCGCGCCGCCGCGTTATATAGCCTGCTCTGGTACGTCCACTGGTTCAACACCCTCACATCCTGCTTGACCGGCGCCTCCAGTATCGCGTCCTCCGTCAGCACCACCAGCCCCAACGCATTCAGCAGCGCGTCTATCCCGTGGTGTATCTCCGGATCCACATGATATGGCCGCCCCGCCAGCACGATCATCTTCCGCCCCGCTTCACGCGCGAACGCGATCGCCCTTCGCCCCTCGGCCAAAACCGACTGCTTCCACACCCTATACGACGCGTACGCTGCCTTGGCCGCGCGCGTCACGCTGGAACGATCCACGCCGAGCGCCTGCGTGAATATCTTGCGCGCCCGCGACGCGAACGCCCTCTCGTTATCCGGGTTCAGATACGGCGTCAGGAACGGCGGGATTCCACTGCCCACGGCTGGGTCAGACAGGCTGGGCATGTTTGCCTTCAACAACTCTGGATAATACGCCACCACCGGACAATTGTAATGATTGTCCCCGCAGCG
>JAITDK010000206.1 GCA_031282605.1 Oscillospiraceae bacterium | reverse complement strand
AACTCCTCTGTTGCCGAGGGGGAACTCTTCCTGCCGCCAATGTCGTTACCCCCGCAACGCCCTATCTATCGCCAGCGCGGCGCGCCTACCGCCGCCCATCGCCATGATCACCGTCGCCGCGCCGCTTACCGCGTCGCCCGCCGCGTATACCATATCCATACTCGTCGCGCCGGTATCCTTCTCCGCCTCTATCTCGCCATGCCTACCCAACTTCAGTTCACGCGTGACGCTTGTCAGCACCGGGTTTGGACTGCTGCCTATAGCCAACACCGCCGTGTCGCACTCCATCGCGAATTCGCTCCCCTTCGCCGCTATTGGCCTCCTGCGCCCCGACGCGTCCGGCTCGCCCAGCTCCATCCTCACGCAGCGCGCCGCCCTCAGCAACCCCTTCTCGTCGCCGACAAACTCCACCGGATTCGTCAGCAACTCAAACCGTACGCCTTCCTCTTTCGCGTGGTCAATCTCCTCCGCCCGCGCCGGTATCTCATCCCACCCGCGCCTATATACCAACGTCACCGATTCCGCGCCCAACCTTATCGCGCACCTCGCCGCGTCCATCGCTACGTTGCCGCCTCCAACCACCACCGCGCGCCCGACCCTCTTCAGCGGCGTATCCTCCAACGGGAACCTATACCCCCGCATCAGATTCACCCTCGTCAGAAACTCGTTGGCCGAATACACCCCGCCCAGCATCTCTCCCGGTATCCCTAAAAAACCGGGCAGTCCCGCTCCCGTACCCAGCAGCGCCGCCGCATAACCCTCGCCGAACATCTCCTCAAGCGACATGGTCTTCCCCGCTACTATATTCGTCTCGAACTCCACGCCCATCGCCCGCAGCGTCTCTATCTCCCGCCGCACCAGCGACTTGGGCAGCCGAAATCCCGGTATGCCGTATGTCATCACGCCGCCTGGCTCGTGCAGCGCCTCGAATACTGTCACTCTATAGCCCAGCCTCGCCAGCGTGCCCGCGCCAGACAACCCCGCCGGACCAGATCCGACTATGGCTATTCTCGCCCTCTCCTCACCCTTGAACGGCAATCCATTCCCGCCGCCCTCTTGCCTCGCAGACGAGCTATTCGCAATAACCCAGTCGGCGGCGTATCTCTCCAGCCGCCCTATCCCCACCGGATCGCCGTTCTTTCCTCTGACGCACAGCGCCTCGCACTGGCGTTCCTGCGGACAGACCCGACCGCAGATCGCCGGAAGCGCATTGGTCTCGCGGATAATGGCGTCCGCGCGCGCGGGATCCCCCTCGCGTATCGCTCCAATAAATGAGGGTATACGCACCGACACCGGACAACCCTCGACGCACGGCGGCTTGCGGCAGTTCAGGCACCGCGACGCCTCCGTCATCGCCATATCCCCGGTATAGCCCAGCGCGACCTCGTCGAACGTCGTGCGCCGCAGTTCGACGTCCAGCAGCGGCATGGCGGTCTTGCGTGGCTCGCGATTGATCCGGCTTGACATCCCGCTCATCCCTCTCCCACCCCACTCCCTTGAACGATGGCCGCTGAAACCAGGCGGCATTCGTGCATCGCGCGCCGTTCCTCGTCGCGGTAAAGCGAACCGCGCCGCATCGCCTCGTCGAAGTCCACCAGGCTCCCGTCGAAGTCCGGCCCATCCACGCACGCGAACTTGACCCGCCCGCCTACAGTCAGCCTACAGCATCCGCACATACCCGTGCCGTCGATCATAATGGAATTCATGCTGACTATCGTCGGCAGGCTGAATCTACCGGTCAGGCCGCACACGGCCTTCATCATCGGCAGCGGTCCTATCGCGAACGCGCGGTCGAACCGCTCGCCTGACTCCAGCGCGGCGCGCAGTCCGTCCGTCACAAAGCCCTTTCTCCCGTTCGATCCGTCGTCGGTCAGGCAGTCGAACGTCGAACAGCACTCCGCGAACTCATCCTCCAGAATGATTAGATCCCTGCTGCGGAATCCAAGGAAACCGTGCACGTCCGCGCCATGCGCCTTTAGCGCCTTCGCAATAGGGTACGCGATCGCCACTCCCAGTCCGCCCGCCAGCAGCGCGGCGCGCTTGACGCCCTCTATCTCGGTTGGCCGACCCAGCGGCCCCGCCACGTCGCGCAGACTGCCGCCGACGTCCAGCTCGTCCAGCCTATGCGTGGTCAGTCCCACCTTTTGAAATATAATGGTAACAGTCCCGCGTACGGAATCGCAGGCGGCCAGCGTCAGCGGCACCCGCTCGCCTCGCTCGTCGATGCGCAGTATTAGGAATTGCCCCGGCTTTCCGGCCTTTGCCACGCGCGGCGCCTCTATCACCATTCGGGTGACCTCGCCGTTCAAGGGTTGTTTGTCTACGATTCTGTACATCAGCGTTCCTCGTTCGCGTTTGTCGGATTATTCCTTGCTCCCGTCATTTACCTCTTTACATCATGGGTCGGTTAAGCTGGTATTATAACAGCCCGATTCTAGTATGGGGCGCGCGGTCCTCGATCAATTCCGACAGGCGGAAGCGCGCACTGCCTATTATTATGGTCGTGCCGTTCGCGGCAGGCTCGGTAATGTAACGCAGTTTAGCGCGCATACCGTTCGCGCCGGCGCGGCTCGCTCCTCGGCATGATAACTGCAGCGCGCCCAGTTTGGCTCGCAGTTCGTCTGGACTATTCGCGAACACAGTGCGCACGAGCGAGGACGGATTGTCCGCGTCTTCATAGATACCGTCGGCGGATGTGAGGATTATCAGGAGTTTGGCGCGCAGCAGCTGAGCGATTACGGCGGCGGTCTCGTCGTTGTCCACGCATTCGACGATGTCCGCGCCCGTATCGCGCAGGTGCGCCAGCTCCATCTTTCGGTTCTCCTCATCGCTGACGGGGTCGTTATAGTTAACGATGGGTATGGCGTCATGTTCGGCGGCGCGCCGGAGCAGTCTCCGGATATGCTCGCGCTTCTCTGGATCGTTGAAGTGCTGATGCTCTACCAATACTTGCCGGACGCTGTATTCCGGCCTGATGAACTGACGGTAGCTGGCCATCAGGATGGCTTGACCCTGCGCCGCGTAGTCCGTCTTGGCGTCCGCGCTGTCTTCGTCCAACTCGCGGCGGCTGCGGCGCATATAGTCCACCCTGCCTATCTCAGTCGCGCCGGACGACACCCAAACCATGCCGGGGCGCAGTTCGTCGCCCAGCCTCGCCAGTATATTATAGTTGACGTCGTTGTCCCGCTTGCGGATCAGCGCCATCGAGCCAATCTTTCCCACCAACTCTATCTCCATGACAAGAGCATATCACCGGACGAGCGGCGTTGTCAATATTGGGCTGTCTTCGAACAGGCCTAATTACAGCGACGCCAAATCCGTGATTCTTGAGACCGACTGTTGATTTTTGCCGTGAAAGTCGGGATAATGCCGTTGCTGGAATGGTTTGACAAGGTTTATACGAAATAGCGAGGGGGACACGGCTTCCGCCATGCCCCCCGTTAAGGCGCCGACCGCTTCGGCCTGTTACTGCCTGTTCGAGTAGCTTCCGCACATGCTCTCGTCCGCCGCGTTGCCCTTGTTCGCGTTTGGCACTGGATCCACGTGTATGACATCCAGTCGGCAATGGTTGTGCTCGTCATGGTTAGCGCAGCTGCAAACGCCGCACGTCACGCCAGGGTTAGCTTTATGATCCATGTTCGCGCCTCCTAAAACTATGTTTGGGAGAATCACATTGATTCGCCATGCAATGGAGTATGCCCGAACACGGGGTCAATTATACCCGCACATATCCTTCAATGGACAGCCGGCGCACGCCGGTTTTTTGTGACAGCGCTCTTTGCCGTGCAAAACGATCAGCGCGTGATAACGGTTATATACATCGACGTTATTTTGATTCGCCCGCGCGAGATTCGACTCGAACGATTGCTTGATATCGTCATACCCCTTGCCCGCGTCCAGTCGCAGCCGCTCGTTAAGCCTCGCCGTGTACGCGTCGACGACAAACGTCGGCAATCCAAACGCGTATAACAGAATCGCGTCCGCCGTCTCCCGTCCGATGCCGCGCGTTGAAAGCAGTTCGCCGCGCAGTTTCGCCAGCGGCTCCGCTTTTACTGTTTCCACATCAAAGTTATACCGCTGATACCATCGCGTGACGGACTTCAGGTATCCAGCCTTTTGGGTGAAGAACCCAGCCGGCCGAATCATGCCGGACAGTTCCGCGTCGTCGGCGTTCAGTATGAATAACGGATCAAGGCGGTCGCCGATGTTAGCGATAGCCTTGACCACATTGTTCCACGCGCAGTTCTGCGTCAGCACCGCGCCGACGATAACCTCATACGGAGAGTCGGCCGGCCACCATCGCGGTTCGCCGTAACAGTCCAACAGTCTATTGTATAGCTCCATCGTCAGCGCGGCGTTCATAAGGCGTTCATTTAAAACGGACGCTCCGTCTTCCAATGCAGCACGCTCTTGTCGATGGAAGCGAGATCCTTCGCGTGTGTAACGCACATCGCCCACGATAGTTCGCTGTTGATCTGCTCTATCTTCTCGCGAACGCCGTCCGCGCCTTTCTCGCCAAGCGGACCCATCGTCGCGCGTCCCACCGATACCGCCGACGCGCCCAGCGCCAGCGCCTTGAACACATCCAACCCGCGCTCCACGCCGCAGTCTACGAATATGGGTATTGCGCCGTTTATCACCTTGGCTATCTCCGGCAGCACCATCAGCGGCGGAACGGCGTAATCCACCATGCCGTGATGATGGGACACGACGATTCCCCTTACCCCCGCGTCAAGGCACTTTTGCGCGTCGACGGTGGATAGCACGCCCTTGACGATGAACGGCAGCGGCGTTGACTTGACATACTTGGCCAGGATCGCCGCCGAAGTCGGGCGCATAGGTATCTTGAGCACGCTGCCGCGCTCGCCCCTGCTGCCGAACTGATGATCGACGTCCATACCAACGGCCAGCGCGCCTATCCTCTCGCAATTCTCGATGCGCCTTAATACCTCGCGCTCGTCGGCGTACGGCTTGATTATGTTGATGGTCGGCGCTCCTGTGGCGACGATGTCGGTCATTTCCTCCGGCTCGCCCATGCCGGCCCACATCACCGCGCCCGCCGCATGCACGCCGCGCGCCGCTTCGGTCAGTCCGCCCGGATGCACACGCCCCAGATGAGACAGCGCCGCGTACATGACAGGCGTCTTAAACCGTTTGCCGTACAAGGTGTATGAGATATCCGGCTCGGCGTTGTCAATGTGCCTCATCTCGACCAGTATGTTATCAAAGTATTCCCGCGTGATAATGGATGTATCGCCGCCGTTGCGCGTCTCCGACATGATTTTGCCTCCATTCAGCTCGGTCGATTCTCTCGGTTATTCGCTGCGGCGGGACGCTGTCCGATCTTCGGATCGGAGGCGCTTTAAGTTACTGGCGTTACTGGCGCCCCGCCACTGTGACGTAAGCCGTCAACTTCCTTATAGCATTTTTACTGGCGGGGCGCAAGAGTTAGGGCGTCCCCCGTTCCAAGCCCTGGGAAGGTCGGGCGTGGGACGTGAATTGAGCGCAGAGCGCTTCCTTTTGCGGTCATCAAGTTGCGAAAAAGCTATCGCAGCTGACCGTGCTGCTCCTGGATCAGTTCCCGGAACAGGCTCTTCCCTTCTTTTCACATTTCTATGCCATCCCTTTGCCTTTATTGTTCCCGGCTTTCGGAGGCTTACACATTCGCGGCGGCATTCTCGACTGTACTGCCTATCATTATACAGGCCGCCGTGCCAATCATCATAGCGCTGGTTAATGGCATCGTCGGTGTGTTTGAGACGATACCCTCAAACGTTTCCGGCGCGGCAAGTAAGTCGGCTAGCGCGGCTGGAAACATCGTCAAAGTTATCAAGTTGAGCATAACCGCTCTGGTAAATCATCCGGTACATCGATCCCGGATTCTTGAATTTCCTTTATGTATTCACACATGATTGCCTTTTTGTCGCTATCTATTTTACAATACGACAAAGCACCAATAAATATATACATTAATCTTATTGCCATTCTTAACTTGGGATTATTGGCATCCATATCCACATCTATGAGCGCACTCGCCTCCGAAAACGTTGAATCAAACGCGTCGCTCCTTTGGTCGCGAATTTTTTTTAGTTCTTCAACGGCGTTATCCCAGCTTTGTATACACCGATATCCTATGCCGTTAAACACAGCGCGCAGCAAATATACTAACGCATGAGCAGAACTATCTTCGTGTAATATACCATGCACATCCAAACTTGGACATGATTCATCCTTTAGATATTTCCATAGGGCTATTTGATAGCTTAATAGTGAATGCAGATACTTATCTGGGTAACCTTTTGCACGATCAATTATACGCAATATGCCAGACACATTATCATTATTAAAGCGTCCTGCAACATCCCAGCAGAATTCATCGAATAGCCATACTGCCTGTTTAGATGATTCATCATCACTAAGTTGATCAAGTTTGACCTTTGTCATATTAAAACGCATCACTGTGTCAGTGATTTTCTTAATCGCCGCTACTGCATTATAGTTGTGAAATCTAAGAAAGAAGCTAGATTTGCCGCTATTGTGCATATCTAACAAATAGTCGAACCAATAAGAGCGGATCGAATGTTGAATCGCCTTAATGCTGTAGAAATTTATCATTACATCGAATGATCCGGGGAATAATACAGAGACGCTGTTTGGCCGTGCCGTAGTATAGTTATTGTCATCGATATAACCATTATGCTCATGAATATAATCCATGGCTTCTCTATTACTCATAAAGGCATCGTTCATATAAATCATATTAACTTGAACACTTGCACGTTTAACGTTAGGTAATGAACTAAACGCTACTTCATGTGTGCCGATGTTTAAAGTAAAATACCTTCCACCCGCCGTGTTGGGAAACAGCGTAAGCGTCCAACCGCCTTGATCATCATAGAACTTCGATAATCCTGTAAACATAAATAGGGTTGTTAAGTAGGTGCGAAATGCCTCATCTTGAAACATGCGGTCAACCTTAGGCTTCCCAACAATCAATGCAGGATCAATCTGGTTCAGGCGATCGGATGCATCGGCGAGAGTAATGTTGAATAACTCTTTTTGCTCACGGATCACTTCGTTGCGCTTGCTACGGAAAGCATAGTGCATGTCGTACTCGACGGTACGGCAATCCGATACCTGCCTAAAATCGCCAAGCGTCCATGGCCCGAGGCTCTTATAAGGTTCGGTATTATTTATCTCACGAATGCGCTTCATCGGGCAAATATCAGTGCGCCCAATCTTCACGCAGGGCGAGTTCTGAGAAGTTAAAATATACACATAACCAGGTGCTGGTGATTTAGTAACCCCCGCGTCCTTCGGCATGTTCATCCTCTTTCCAGCAACGACCGCATCCTACTGCTTGCAGAAATTGCTTTTGATTCATCGTTCATGGTATTATATGACATTTTCCATTGCCAATCAAGCAGTATATAGCCAATGTCCACGGTCATTTCACAGGATGTTACGAACCGGAGTCAAGAACAGAGCGGAGCATGTGTTTTTTGACGGAGGGCTTGGTTTTTTGCGACTTCGACCGGATGAAGTTTTGATGGAGAGCGATTGCGTTTTTCCGCATAATATATGCGTACGCAAATACGTAGTAATTGTGTTAATGCATTGGAATTCGTCTAAAAAAACGGGCATTTACAAGGGGTTTTAATGGCAGCTGTGATCGTGCG
>JAITDK010000132.1 GCA_031282605.1 Oscillospiraceae bacterium | reverse complement strand
AACCGCTGCATATGGCTGGGCATATTCCCCGGTTTGGCGTTGGTGTATACGGTCGTCGGCGTGAATCTGCTGGGCGAAGGCCTGCGGGATCTGCTCGATCCGAATATAGGCTAAGGAGGCGTTCCGACATGGAAGCAACGCGCGAGGAACTCCTGCGGCTTGACGGGTTGAGCGTTGACTATCCGGTGCGCGGCGGATGGCTGTCCGCTGTGAGCGACCTTTCCGTTACGTTGTACAGGGGCGAGATATATGCGCTGGTGGGGGAATCCGGCTGCGGCAAGAGCACGGTCGCCTACGCTGTAACCCGTCTTCTGCCCGGCACGGAACGCATGACCGGCGGTATATATTTCCATGGCGAGGATCTAACGCGATTATCCCGAGCAAGGATGGAGAAGGTGCGCGGCCGCGGCATAGGCATGGTGTTCCAGAATCCATTGGACTCGCTGAACCCGGTCTACACGGCCGGGCGCCAGGTCAGCGAGGCGATCGAGCTGGACGGCGTATCCAGGCAGGACGCGCTGCCGCGAGCGGTGCGGCTGTTCCGCGACGTAAGAATGCCCGACGCCGAAAAGCGCGCCCGCAGCTACCCTCATGAATTATCGGGCGGGATGCGTCAGCGCGTGATGATAGCGATGATGCTGGGACGTGATCCCGACCTGCTCATCGCGGACGAACCGACCACCGCGCTGGACGTCAGCATAGAGGCGCAGATCCTCTCCATACTGCTGGATCTAAAGAACGCTCGAGGCGCCAGCGTTCTGCTTATAACCCACAACTTCGGCGTCGTCGCGGAGACGGCGGATCGCATCGGCGTTATGTACGCGGGCGAGTTGATCGAGGAGGGTTCGGCGCGGGATATATTCAACCGCCCGGCACATCCGTACACTCGGCTTTTGATGCGCGCGCTGCCCCGAGCGTCCAAGGCCGAGGGACGGTTGGAGACGATCGACGGTTCCGTACCATCGTTCCTGAACGCCCCGCGCGGATGCCGTTTCAGCAACCGATGCCCATATTCGGCGGACGCGTGCGTCGCATCCAAGCCGCCGTCGCGGACGCTTCAGCCAGGCCACACATATCGGTGCTACCGGGAGGAGGCGATATAATGCCAGCCGCCGTCGGCGAGCCGGTCATTGAGATGTCGGGATTATCCAAGCACTTCCGACTGTCTTCCGGACTATTCTCATCCAATAAGCAGGTGGTGCGCGCGGTGGACGATGTGTCGCTCACTATCAACCGCGGCGAGATTGTCGGCCTGGTCGGTGAATCCGGCAGCGGCAAGACGACGCTCGCGCGGGTGATACTCGGCCTGACGCCGCCCAGCGCCTCCACCGTTTATGTGGACGGCATAGACGTCGCGCATCCCGCCGCCAAGGATCGTGACCGGCTTCATCGCGAGGTGGCCGTCGTGTTCCAGGATCCGCCGGGGAACCTCAATCCCCGCCAGACCGCGCTCGGTTCGATCGCCAGGCCGCTGCGCCTGCATGGCGCATCGCGCTCGCAGGCTTATCAGCGCGTCAGGGATGTGATGGCCAGCATCCGCATGGACGAGCGTTATCTGCAAAGCTACCCGCATCAGCTGTCAGGCGGACAGTGCCAGCGTATAGCGATCGCCCGCGCGCTGGCGCTTGAGCCCAAGATAATGATACTCGACGAACCCACCAGCGCGCTGGACATCTCCGTACAGGCCCAGATACTGAACCTGCTGCTCGACCTGCAGGAATCGCTGAGCCTGACGTATCTCATCATCACGCACGACCTGAATGTGGTTCGATACGTGTCGGATCGGATGGCCGTGATGTATTTGGGTCGGCTAATGGAATTCGGCCCGACGCGCGACGTGCTACAAAAACCTCGGCACCCATATACGCAGGGGCTTCTCGCAGCGCTGCCCGTGATGAACCCCAAGGATCGCGCCCGTGACAAACCGGTCATACCAGGCGACCCCGGCAGCCTTATCCAACTGCCGACGGGGTGCCGGTATCACCCGCGATGCCCTCGCGCGACGGAACGCTGCAAAAGCGAAACGCCGCCGCTGGCCGTCATTGCGCGCAATCATACGGCGGCGTGCATTTACCCGCTGGACTGACGAATATCCGCCCGGATCGCCAATCACGACTATCTATCATCAAGGAGGATCGCAATGACTGGTAAAATGAATCGCAAACCGTTCGCGCTGATGCTGTGCCTGGCGCTGGTATGCACCCTGTTCGCGGGGATGAGCCTCGCCGCCGCGGAGTCGGAACCGCGCACGATCACACTCTACGGCACTGAGTGGGAGGGCACCGACCTGTTCCATATCAGCGGCTGGTATACCTCGCAGGGACTCGTCCAGGACACCTTCTTTACCCAAGGAGCGGAGGATGTGACCGAGATTCTGCCGATGATATGCAGTGATTTTTCTTACAGCGACGACGGGCTGACCCTGCGCCTGACATTCCCGGAAGGCATGAAATTCGCCGACGGCAGCGACGTTGGGCCGGAGGATTTCAAGGCCTCGATCGAGTATGGCCTGGAGGATCAAGACGGCGACGGCGAACCTGATTCCGACTGGGGCTACGCTTACACGAATATCATCGACATCCAGGTTGACGGGCGCGACGCCGTCTGCACGCTGAGCGAATTTCGCGCCGACCTGGAATACTTCCTCGTGCAGCCATTCATCGGCCTGATCCCCTCCGAGCAAATCGAGTCGCTCAGCCGCGACGAATTGCTGTGGAAAGCCCTGCCGTACGGTCAGTATTATATGGACGAATACGTGCCCGGCTCGCACGTAACCCTAAAGCCGAACCCATACTACTACACGCTAAACCCGCTCGTGGAAAACAAGGGCGTGGGCAAGCTGGATTATATTACCGTAAAATTCACCGAGACCGAGAGTTTCACATTGACCCAAATGCTCAAGGAAGGCGACCTTGATCTGATCTACGAGATCGATATGGAGATGTACCGCGAGTTGGAGGGTGACCCGAACATAGCGGTCAAGGAGACGACGTATCCCAGCCTGGAGTTCATTGAATTCAACAAGGACAGCCGCGGCCTGGATGAGTACAACGTACGTAAGGCGATCGCGCTGACGCTCAATCGCGACGAATTCGTGTTCATGTGCGACGGACTGGCCATAGCCGAATACGCGATGGCGATGCCGACCATGCTCAGCTTCAACCAAAGGCATTACGATTGGGTGAAAGAGAACCTGAGCAACGACATAGAGCAGGCGAAGTCGCTTCTGGCGGAGTCCGGCTGGGTCGACACGAACAACGACGGCTTCGTCGACAAGGATGGACAAAACCTGCAGTTCTCCTTCATGGCGCGCTCGACCGGCTCAAGCGTAACCGTCGCGCAAGAGATGCAGCTTGAGCTGAAGGAGATCGGCATAGACATGCAGATCGAAACCCTCGATTGGAATTACCGCTACGAGAAGATAACCACGGACGATTACGACGCGGGCATTCAGGGGTTAAGCTGGGGCGAGCCGTTCCTGATCCTCAACTACGCGCACTACGATCCGGACAATCTGGTCGGCGACGAGCTGGCTGAATACCAAGCGCTGGTCGACGACGCCGTGCACGAGATTGACGAGGAACTGCGCGCCGAGAAGGTAGGCATCGCTGAAGACTATCTGATGAAGGATCTGTCGATACTGCCGATCTACTCGGACGTGGGCTATACGGCGTACCGCTCCGACCTTAAAGGGCTGATCATTACGCCGGTAGCAAACTTCTACTTTAACGACGTGGAATAACTCCACGACACGAAATAACGCGACGCGGCGAAAGCCGAACGTCGCAACCGCAACGACGAGGGGGTTCTCCCGAACCCCCTTCGTTGAGCACAACCTATTCAGTTTCTTACGCCTTAACCGACGTGCCGTCCGGCAGACGCGACAGCAGCCACGCGGGCTGGCTCGCGTCGCACGGATATTTCGCGGCGGCTTTTTCGTCTATATCGACGCCCCAACCGGGGTTGTCGTTCGCCCAGGCCATACCGCCGCGAATCGCCGCGCAGCCTTGGAATACCTCCTGCACACGCGGATCCTGCTCCATCCCGCACCACTCCTGTATGCCGAAGTTAGGCGTCGTCAGATCTAGGTGCACGTTGGCCATGTGCCCTATCGGCGATACGTCGCCGGGCCCATGCCACGCGGTGCGCACGTCGAACAGCGCGCATTGCGCCGCCAGCGCGCGGGCGGGGGTTGCGCCGCCTATCTGGGATATATGGCATCGAATGTAATCGATCCACCGGTTCTGGATCAGCGGTATCCATTCCATCGGGTTGTTAAACAATTCGCCCATTGCCAGCGGTACCGCCGCGGCGTCGCGCAGCTTCGGCCACCAATGCCCCTGCTCCGGCGACAACGCGTCCTCAAGGAAGAACAGGCGGTACGGTTCCAGCTGCTTGACCAGCCACATCGCGTCCACCGGGGTCAGCCGCTCGTGCACGTCGTGCAGCAATTCGACCTCCTCGCCGAACACGGAGCGCACATGCTCGAATAGCTTGGGCACGCCGCGCATGTAGCTTAGCGCGTCGAAATACGTGCCGGGGCGCGTGTTCTCCGGCGAGTTCAGATAACGGGTCTTACCGCCGTAACCGCCGAACTGGCAGCGGATGTACTGATAGCCTTGATCCAGGTATGATTGGACGCGCTCGTCCAGCTGCGCGAAGTCCTTTCCGTCGGCGTGGCGGTATACTGGAACCGCATCGCGCACCTTGCCGCCCCATAGCTTCCATATCGGCGCGTTGAGACTCTTGCCCAGGATATCCCAAAACGCCATATCGCAGCCGCTGATCGCGTTGTTCAGCACAGGCCCGTTACGCCAATAGCTGCTGTTCATCATCACCTGGAAGTTGTCCTGCACGTTCGTAGCGTCGCGACCGATGAGCAGCTGCTTCATGTAGACCTCGATCGCCGTAACGACCGCCTTATGACGCTGGGTGAACGTCGCGCAGCCTAGACCGAATAGGCCGGGCTGGTTCGTGTCTATGCGCACGACTATCAGGTTGCTGCCCTTCATCGGCGCGGTCTCGATCGCGCGGACGTCTGTTACGCGAATCTCTGGCATGGTTACTCTCCTTTATGCTGATGGCTCGCACCCGCTAGCTTTTGAATCGCTCGCGGCAATGCGTCCTTGGAATCGCCCCACGGCTTGTCTTGGTTGCGGTAATCGAACTTGAGTGTGAACCATTCCAGTTCCTTCTCAACGCGCTTAAGGTTGCGCAGTTCGACGTCGATTACCGCCGCGCGCATAGCGCCGTCTGTTGTAGCCGCCAGCACCGCGTCCGCGTGCTCTATGCACAATCCTCGCGACGCGTTGTACAGCTCGCGGAACTGTTTGTCATTGCCCCACAGCCACACCACTGTTTTTACGTATCGATCCATTGTCGAATCCAGGCGGTCGCACAGCGCGCATGAACCGCGCGCCGAGCCGTCTTTCGCGGCGCGCTTCCAGAACCCGACCTTTTTCGGCTCCATCCACCGCTTCTCCAGCGCGGCGATGGTTTCCTTCAAATGGGTATGCGCCATTAGTGCGACCCCCAGGTGATTGTTAGACGCGTACAACTGTGCGAAGTGCCGCGCGCAGAAGCCCTTCGCATTGACCAGCACGCGCATATCCGGCTCCATTACTGAACCACCGAGGAATTGATCCAGGTATCCCGCCTCCGTCTGATTCCGGAGCGTACACAGCGGGCACTCGCCGCCAGCCGCGAACGCCTCTAGAACAGGGGCCGTGTCGATATGCTGATTGAACATGCAATCCCCATCGGCGGATGCCCGCCGTGTTATTCAAGCGTGATTCGCCGCCGTGTAAATGGCCTTCGCGTCGTCGAAGTATATCTTCTTGAAGTTCGCCACCGGGCCGCTCTCCGTCGCGCGTCCGGCCATGAACGTTATATCCTCTGGAGTGACCTCGCCCACGCCCATCTCGCCCAGCCATACGGGCATGCCCAGCCGCTTGAAGTACGCCACTTGGCGCTCGATGCCTTGTTTCGCGGCCTTTACGTCGTCCGGTTCGCCGACGCCGAACACCTTCCGCGCGAATCGCGCGAACCGCGCCGGTTCCTCGGGGCAAACGTACTCCGCCCACGCGCGCCATATGGCGGTCAGGCTTACGCCGTGCGCTACGTCATATTTCGCGCTTAATTCATGCCCCAGTTTATGCGGGCCGAAGTCCGTCACCGCGCCTAGCCCGGTCAATCCGTTATGCGATACGGACGAGCACCACATCAGATCGCTCATAGCGTCGTAGTCGTTCGGGTCGTCATAGACCTTCAGCCCCGCGTCCATAGCGACGCGCAGCAGTGATTCCGCGAACGCGTCGGTCAGCGGGTTGCCCTTCGTATGCGTGAAGTAGCGATCCAGCGTATGCATCAGTATGTCACTCGTGCCGTACGCCAGCTGCTCCCTGGGCAGCGTGGACGCCAGCGCCGGGTTCATAATCGCGAACGCCGGACGGTTCTGAGGACAGCTTAGTCCCCGTTTGACCATCGTCGCATGGTTGGTAAGCACGGCGGAATCGCTCATCTCGCTGCCAGCCGCCGGAATCGTCAGCACCGCGCCTATCGGTATAGATCTCTCGACAGGGACGGCGCCTGTCCACATATCCCATATGGCCTTATTGGGATTCGCTACGCTGTGCGCGATGGCCTTCGCCGTATCTATGGCGCTGCCCCCGCCGACCGCCAGCACCGCGTCCGCGCCGAAGGACTTCGCTTTCGCCGCGCCTTCCTCGGCGTACTCAAGGTGAGGATTCGCGCGCACACCGCCAAACAGCTCGTAAGCCACGCCGGCATCCCTCAGCGATTGTTCGACGCGTCCGATCAGCCCGCTGCGCGCCGCGCTCCCGCCTCCGTACACGATGAAGGCGCGTTTAGCGCCAAGATCATTCAGCAGCGATCCGGCGCGGCTCTCTGTATCCTTGCCGAACACGATCTTGGTTGGAGTCCAGAATTCGAAGTCCTTCATACTTAGCGCACCCCGTTATTAAATCGTCGTCTAATCGTTATCTAATCGTTATCTAATGAAATTCGTCCAAACCCTCTTCTCGCCTTGAGGGTAGGTTATCCCGGCGTTCCTGCCCGCCTCTATACACTTGAGCA
>JAITDK010000100.1 GCA_031282605.1 Oscillospiraceae bacterium | reverse complement strand
AGCATCGCTGCCACCGCCGCGTTCGGCTTCCTGGCCGACCGCGAGGGATGGCGATCCGTTGTGCTGCTGCTCTGCGTCACAACCGGCGCGGCGTGCCTAACCTGCGTTGCGATGGCGCTGGCCGCACGCCCTAAGGCGGGACGCCACGCCTGGGGTAATGGGCGCGGCGTGGATGGGTAACCGGACTATGCTTTATTTTCCGAAGTGTAATTGAGGAATATAGCCATGCAAGATTATAGGCGGTATTGGGAGCTGGATTCCGAAGGGATACGCTGGCTGCCTGGAAAAATGCCGGACGCGTACAAGGATCCCCACAACGATTCAATCGAGATGAGCGGCTTGCTCGCGTCATACATAATTACGTTCGGGATCGACGAGGCAGGGCGGCTGGAGTTAGGCCGACACTGCGTCTGGCCGACGCTGCGCACCATACCGAACGATACGCACGCGTCCTATCAAGCGGATATCCGGGAAGGTTCGCCCGCGCTGCTGGTCGGCGGACGTCAGGTGGGCGAATATGCGAACGCGTGCCGTACGCAATGGAGGAGTCGTCCCCTCGCGCCGTTAAGCGTCAGCTGAGCGGGGAAAGCTGCCTGTTCTGCCGCATCGTCACGGACGGTATGCTGTCGATTACGCCGACGGGGCTTCGCTCCTTTACGTTTGTTCCGACCGTGCCGCCCGGACTCGACCGCGTTTATCTGACCAACATCCGCGCCTTCGGGGAGACGTTTGACGTTCTGGTGGATCCGGACGCGTACAGGATCGTCGTGAATGGAATGGTTCGACAGCAAGGGACATGCGGCGGCAGGGCGTCCGTTAACTTTGGCGGGTGATCAACGTCTCAAACTATCCAATCTACCTAAACTGTCCAAACTAACCAAACTATCGCGAGTCGCGCGCGAAGTAAGAAACGCCATTTTACACGCAGCCCCTTCCGGCTTTCGGCGGAAGGGGCTGCGTGTTTTGCTTGTTAATCGCCTAGGAACGCTGTTACCTGTTCACGGAACGTTTCATAGTAGGGCTTCTCCATCATCATCGGATGCGCCGCGCCTTCGACTACCGACGTAATGGATCCTTCCGGAAACTTCGCGCCCTCGGCTTTGGCGACGTCAACGTTAACATATGGATCCCTATCTCCGAATATCAGGAGCGTCGGGCATTGGATATCCTCTACGGGAATTAACAGCGCGTCCGCCGGCGTCTCCAGCAGGTCGCGGCGTCCGCCGTTCGGGCTGATCGGATCGTTCAGCCAGCAATTCGCGATGTAGTATAGCGCGACGATTTCTTCAGTAATGCTATAGTCGATACGCGCGCCTTCGATCATCTGGAAGTCCTCGGCCGCGCCTTCGTATGACGTTATTTTGAACGGATCGGTCACCGTGCCCGACGGGTAACCAAACCCGTACAGTATGGGCGCGTACAGCACGAGCTTGCTGATCTTGTCCGGATACTTGGCCGCAAAGCGCGAGCTGGTTACGGTGCCCCAGCTCCAGCCCAGCACGTCGATCTTGTCGGTTCCGTTTTCCTCGTTTATCTTATCGACGGCGGCGCTGATATCATCGGCGGCATAGTCGGAATCAGGCGTATAGCCGTCCTCAACGTCGCCCGAATTACCATATCCCGCGATGTCTATAGCGTAGACGACATAACCATTGCTGGCGAGATAGCGCGCGAACGAATAGTCGCCGACATTCACATCGAATTCGTGAGAGGAAAAAGTCAAGCCATGCACGAGCAGTATGGGTTTCTTCGTCCCCTCGTCCGAGCCGGAATACTTTGCCAGGTACAGACTAATACCGTTGCGTTCTAACGGAATTACTTCTTTCGTAATACCCGCATATACATCGGATTCGGCGGTCGCAGCGCCGAGTAACCCAGTGAATGCAAGGGCCATAACAAGCAAGCTGCAAATGAGTCCCCGAATGTGTTTTGTGAGGCGTATGTCCATGATAGCGCGCCCTCCTTTTCTAATATACCCGCTGAATAATCGTATCCTTTAGGATTGATGTATGATATCACACTCGGAGTGAGTTTGCAAGTACAAATATATAAAGTTGCATATTCCGCCAGATAGTTGTACAGCGGCTAACGACAGGCGGCAAAGCGACGGCGCAAAACCACGGCAAGAACCGCCGCGATGCGTCGCGTAAATATGTATTCTGCAACCATAGATTATCGTCGCTTTGCAAAGGCGGCTGTCACGCGTATCACCGCGATCAGCGCTAACGCCCAGTACAGCGCGCCGAGCGGCGACTGAATCGGCGTCGCCCACAAAAACCACGTCTTTGATTTCAGCCAAGGCGCGATATTGCTCGCGGCAAGCGCGAAAATGGCCAGATTAGACATTACCAGGTAGTACAGCGAATCGCGCCCGAGCGAGCACAGCGCGCGGACGGGGTTCCATCTAGACCATCGTTCACAACGAAGCGTCGCGGCAAGCGGCGCCGCGGCCAGAACGAGAGCGGCTATGACCGCCGCCGGCGTCAGTATCCATCCCATGCCGGGCGGAAAGCGGCTTGGTTCGCCTTTTATGCTCCACAGCAACCCGCCTGCCGCGCTTGCCGCAACCGACACGGCGACGAGGATCACGGCTTGTTTGAGACGCGTAATACTCGGCATAAGCAGACCCGCGATAAAGTAAGGCGCGTACTGCACGATCGGGAACAGGGTCGACGTTCCGCCGCCTATTAGCAGGTTGATATACGGTATGTTAATGTCACGAATGGGCGCGAGGCAAACCGCTATGCACGCGGCCGCCGCCAGTATGGATGCGGCGGTCGACGAACGGAGTTTTTTCATAGGTATGAACAGAATCAACGTGACGAGCGCGTACGCGAAGAACGCGGCCAAAAACTCAGACCAGCCGGGGATGTCTTGCAGCAGCAGAATCCGCCTTACGGTATTCTGCGCGAACGGCTTGCCTTCATATACCACGCGGAACGCAACGCCCGACACGGCAAACGCCGCGTACGATCTCAGGCACGAGAGCGCTATACGCGGCGCGGCCGTGGAGTAAGGCTTATCAAGATACGCGATCGACACCGACCATCCGTACGCGAATACAAACCCGGAGAACGCCGTGATATTAATCCACAACATCCACGTATTCGCGGACGGAAACAACTGCGTGTCCCCGTAGAACTGCAGCACATGGCAGGTTATCATCGCGCACACAAGCGCGCCCTTTAGTATGTCGATACGATAATCGCGCTGTTTCCCGCTCATCCCTTCACGCCCGCCTGAATGGCGATACCTTTAAGGAAGTATCGCTGCGCCAGCAGGTACATCAAGAACGGCGGGATCATCGACACAATGCACGAGGCGATCATGTGCGACCATTTCTGCTCGTATTGGCCTTGCAGCAGGCGCAGCCCGGCCGTCAGCGTTTGTCGGTCGGCGTCGGTCATGACGATTGTGGGCCAAACGAAATCGTTCCACGATCCGTTGAAGGAGAACAGGCCGACGATGATCAACGCCGGCGTCATTATGGGGACAATGACCCGCCAGTACACCTGGAAACTGCTGGCGCCGTCGATGCGCGCCGCTTCATCGAATTCCTTCGGTATGCCCTTTAGAAAGTTTCTCAGAAGGAATATGTTGAAAACGCCGGCGAGTCCAGGCCAGATCAGCGCGTTCAGGTTATTCACCCACCCAAGCGAATTGGCGATCTTGAATAGCGGCAGGATGCTAACCACGTTCGGGAACATGCTCATGTACATCAGCGCCCAGAACAGCGTATCCCCGCCCGGGAAATGCAGACGCTCATACGCGTACGCTGCGAGCGAGGTCAGCAACACGGTCATCAGCGTTACGCTGATCGACACAATAAACGAGTTCTTGAGCATCACGTCGATCTTTGACGTGGTGTTCGCCGCGCCGCCGCCCACGAACATTTCCTTGAAGTTAATCAGCGTGAACGGCCTTGGTATCATGCGGGACAGATAGTCCAGCGGGCCGTTAATGCCTGTATACGACGTTATGAAGTTCGCATCCGTGCGGAACGCGTTGATAATCATCCACGCGAGCGGGAACAGCCAGACGAGCGCCAGCGCGGTCAGGAACGCGAATGCGATCCAGCGTTCAGTTTTTGATATGGTCATGTGTGCATCCGCCCCCTTATTATGAAGGTGAGTTCGCGCGCATCAGGCGTATCTGTATAAATGATACCGCCATAATGCACACGCCTAGTATCAGAGCCATCGCGGCCGACATGCCCGCGACCTGCTTCTTTATAGCGTTCTCATATATATACATCAGCAGCACCGCGTTTTTCTCTTGGTTGCCGAACCCCGTAAGGATCAGTGGCTGGCCGTATATGTTGAACTGCGCGACCACTTGAATGACCAGCGTATACATAAGCGGGTAGCGTATGCCGGGCAGCGTGACGTTAAGGAATTTTTGCCAGCCGTTCGCGCCGTCGACGGCCGCGGCCTCGTAATGCTCCGTAGGGATCGACGCCAGCGCGCTTTGATAAATAACCATTGTGCCGCCCGCGCACCACCAGACCGTCATGATAACCAGCCCTGCCCATGAATGAGGCGGTACCAGCCAGTCGCCCGGAGCCATGAAGAAATTGCTGACCGCGCCATACGCTTTGATAAACATATAGCGCCATGTGAGAGCGACCGTCGTGATCGACATCAGCGCGGGGAAGTAATAGATTGCCTGAAAGAATTTATTCCCGCGCGGTTTGCTGTGCAGCGCTACGGCCAGCGCCAGCGGCAGCATGATGCAGAACGGCACGCTGTATAACACGAATTTAACCGTGTTCCATAGTCCGTTGCGCAGTTGGACGTAATATGTGTTGCCGCTTTGGAGCAGCAGCGTACGGAAGTTCTCAAATCCTACCCATACGGGATCGTTGAACAGATTCCACTTTGTAAACGCGGCGAATATACCGTATATCGACGGCGTTATGAAAAATACGATGAAAAACAGCAAGTGCGGACCGACATACGCATACGGAACCAACTCTTTGCGGATCAAGTACCTATCACGTGCGGTTGACAGGTTCGGCGCGGCCAGCAGCGTTGTAAGCGCGCCCGCCGCCAGCGTGGCATAGGTTAACGGCGAATAATTAACGTGTATGCGCTCAAAGTCGCGTTTCTT
>JAITDK010000047.1 GCA_031282605.1 Oscillospiraceae bacterium | reverse complement strand
TTTGATACCTGTGAAGCTTTTGGAGTGGGGTGGGTTTCGTTGTAGTAACAACGACGGCGCGGGGTGTGTTATTCATCACAACCATCCCAATTGAGATTCTCGCCGCTGGAGCGCACGCCATTCGCCATGCGCTCTAGCGGCGGTGGGGATCTCGTTAATTCTTGCTCATTTTTATGATATCCCGCACGGTGAGCACTCCGCGCGCGTTGAGCCAGGCTACTAAATCAAATTGCCAGAATGACCTTATGCCGTTGGCTCTATACGAAAAAACCGGCCAATTCGGCTGGCCGTCTTCGCCTTGCTTCGGAATATAACAAACGTCGGGATGATTGATACTCGCATCCGAGGTGTATAGCAATTTGGGATATGGCAGCTTCAGGTATCTGTTGAGCAGTTCAGGCGTCATGCCATATGAGTCGGACATCTTGAGAAATATATTCCCATAGTTGATCCGCGCCTTTCTTCGCTCCCAGTCCGCTGCGCCTTCTTTGAACGATTTACTGTGCATAAAGTGAACCACGACCCGGTTTTTCAGCAAACCCATAGGGTACTTATACGTGTCCAAAAGACCAATTCCGTTGTCCTGTAATTTCGCGTTCAGATAGACGTCCAAGTGCTCCAGAAATTCAATAAAATCATTGGCGTATATCCGCAGAAGCGTAGTTGGTGAACGGTATTGTTCTCCTAATGCCTGACTGATCATGCCTCCGATACAATCGTCGCTGAATATTGTGAAGTCGTGATTTGTCAGGCGGTTTCGCTGTTCTGTCTGAAAAATATCACTTAAACCTTCAAGTTGTTGATCTTTAGGTCGTTGCTCTTCAAGCCGCTGCGGTTTAAGTCGCCGCCGTTTAAGCCGTTGCTGTTCCGCGCGTTTTCTCCGCGCGGCAGCGGCGATATAGTTTTTCTGTCTATTCACGCCTTTAACCGCCTTTTCATATAATTGCAGGGGAAAATGCGTGTGATATATTAGCCATATATAGTATATGTGATATCATTAGGAACTGTGCGCGCGGTTTGAATACCCAGGTAAAGAAAGAAGGCCGTTTGCCGCCCGCTCATGAGACGCAAAATTCTGTAAATCCACCGTTTACATCACCGCGCGGTTATACCGCTTGAAGTATAACCGCGCGTCCATGATATTCTTAGCGGCGCGTAGGGTACTACGCCCCCATTACTGCAAATCAAATGGTTTTAGGAATTTCCACACCAGCTCAGGCTTCCCGTTTTCGTCGACGGAAACTTGCGCGTAGCTCCATCCCTCCACTTGACCAGGAACGACGCCTGCCGCGATCAACGGCTCCGGGTTCAGGACAAACACGATGTCCTTATCCTGGTTGGTGTTGTCATAACCGTTGGTTTTCATATCCTTCGCCCATTCAAACATATTGCCGTCGCCTAGTTTCACGCCGTAATGGTCAAGGGAGGTATGATAGTTGATGGAATCGCGGTACTTGCCGACAATCTGCTCATAGGCGGCCAGCGCGGTCGTGGCGCCGCCGTAGGTGAGTTTGTCGTTGCCAAGTTTTGAGCCAACCATCAGCATCTGGGCGCCCATGCCGCTCGTCGTGCCGCCTTCATAGATGACATAGTTGTCGGGCAGTTTTTCGGGATCAAGACCCGCACCGAGGAATGGCTGCGCATCCAGTTCCAGCATCACGTCGTGCAGTGGAGAGCGGCTGTAATCTTCGCTCCAGATGAAACGCACGGAATCATCCGGCGCGGACAGCGCCCAGCCTATGTTCAGTTCATCCGCCTTTACCTGGTCGGGTATTGTTTTGAGTATCGCGTCAAATGATGTAATGGATTGCTGTCCGACCACGTCCAACCCTTTCAGGGCGTTGGTGCAGGCGGTGAGCGCGAGCAGGAGCGCGAACAACATGGCGACAGCCGCGACCCGGTTGAGTTTCTTCATGTCATTACCTTGCCTTTCTATTTTTGCTATATAGGCTTATCGCGCCGCCTTGAACCTTTTCAAACGCAGCGCGTTCGTCAGCACCGAGACGGAGCTTAAACTCATGGCCGCCGCCGCGAAGATCGGATTCAGCAATGGGCCGCCGAACAGCAGGTGCAGTATTCCAGCCGCGACAGGGATACCGACGACGTTATAGCCGAACGCCCAGAATAGGTTCTGCTTGATGTTGCGGATCGTTCGCTTGCTCAGGGTGATCGCCGTCGGGACGTCCATCAAGTCGCTGCGCATGAGTACGATGTCCGCCGATTCCATCGCTACGTCCGTGCCGGAGCCGATCGCGATACCGATATCCGCCTGAACCAGCGCGGGCGCGTCGTTGATGCCGTCGCCCACCATAGCGACCTTGCGGTTCTCGCCTTGCAGTTTCTTGACCTCGTTGGACTTATCCTGCGGGAGAACCTCGGCGAGCACGCGATCGATCCCAACCTGTTTTGCGATAGCGGATGCGGTCTTTTTGTTGTCGCCGGTGATCATCACTACCTCGACGCCCATCTTACGCAAGGATTCAATGGCGGCCTGGCTGCTCTTCTTCACCACGTCCGCCACGGCCACTACGCCGGCGAGATTCCCGTCAATCGCGACATACATGGGGGTTTTACCTTCGGCGGCCAGCATGTCAGACTCAGATTCCAGCGCGGTCAGCTCAATGCCGCGTTCATTCATCAGCTTTCGGTTGCCCACCAGGACGTTTTGACCGTCTATCCGCGCCTCGACGCCGCGCCCGGTTATGGAATTAAAGCTGTCCGCCTTGAGCGGCGCCAAGCCTTTTTCACGCGCCCCGGAGACTATCGCCTGGCCTAGCGGATGCTCGGAGCTGTTCTCAGCCGAAGCGGTGATCCGCAGCAGATGATCCTTTGGCAAGTCATTAACGGTAAGTACGTCTGTCACGGCGGGTTTGCCCTCTGTGATGGTGCCTGTTTTGTCGAACACGATTGTGTTGATCTTGTGCGCCGTCTCAAGCGCCTCACCGCCCTTTATGAGAATACCGTTCTCGGCGCCCTTGCCTGTCCCTACCATGATAGCCGTCGGCGTCGCCAGACCCAGCGCGCACGGGCACGCGATTACCAGCACTGAAATGAAGATAGTCAGCGCGAATCTCAAATCCCCGTTCGTCCCGAGGAACCACGCGACGCCCGCGACCAGCGCGATCACGCATACCGTCGGAACGAAGTATCCGGACACAATATCCGCCATCTGCGCGATGGGCGCCTTGCTGCCCTGCGCGTCCTCAACTAGCTTAATTATCTGCGCCAGCGCGGTGTCGCCGCCTATCTTCTCTGCGCGAAATCGCATGGCGCCGGTTGTGTTCAGGGAAGCCGCGTATACCGCGTCGCCCGCCTTTTTATCCACCGGCATACTCTCACCGGTCAGCATGGATTCGTCTATGGCGGTGCGCCCTTCCACCACCGTGCCGTCTACCGGAATCTTCGCGCCAGGCTTCACGGCGATGATGTCGCCGATCTCTACCTCGTCGATGGGGATCTCTTTCTCAACGCCGTCCTGAATTACGATGGCTGTTTTCGGAGCCAATCCCATTAGTTTCTTGATCGCTTCGCTGGTACGCCCTTTCGATACCGCTTCCAGCGACTTGCCCAGCAGAATCAGCGTGATGATCACGCCCGCCGTCTCAAAGTACAGAGAGTCCACCGCCGTGAAGTTATTGTTCGCGATCTGAAATACGTTGTAGACGCTGTAAATCACGGCGGCCGATGTTCCGACGGCGATCAGCGAATCCATATTGGGGCTGCGCCGCCACAACGCCTTGAACCCGACGGTATAAAACTTGTAGCCGACGCCGATGGCCGGTATAACCAGAAGCAACTCCAGTAAGGCGTAGATCAGCGGATAATTCATCGGGTCGAGAGCGCGCGGGTATGGCAGCCGCACCCATCGGGTCAGCATGGGAACCATGGCGATATAAAGCAGCGGCAGAGAGAAAATAGCCGAAATCGTGAATTTCGTCCATAGCGTTTTGATTTCCTTTTGTTTGCGCGCTCTATCCTCATCCGCCGCGTCCTGCCTGCCGATCTCCAGCGCTTTATATCCGGCATTCTCAATCGTTTCCCTAATCACGGAGAGCCGCACCTGACGCGGATGGTAGGCGACCGTCGCCTTCTCGGTTGCGTAGTTCACCGATACGCTTTCCACGCCGTCCAACTTCCGTATCGTTTTCTCTATACGTTGGGCGCAAGCGGCGCAGCTCATGCCGCCGATGGGGATGACGGCATTTTGGACGTTGGTCTTCTCAACCACCTGATACCCAATTTTTGATACGGCCTCTTTGATAGTCGGAATCTGCAACGTCGCGCCGTCGTACTCCACGAACAGCTTCTCGCTTGCCAGGTTCACGTTGGCTTGGCTGATACCGCCGAGCTTGCGCACCGTCCGCTCTATACGCTGCGCGCAAGCCGCGCATGTCATTCCTCGTATACTTAATACCTGACTCTCCATTTTGTGGATCCTCTCCCCGTTATCATGCGGCTAGATACTTCGTGATCATAGTAACATAATTGCTCGATTTCGCAAGTACGCACTTTTTTGTAATGTAGTATCAAAAAAGTAACTATAGGCCATGAATCCTCTATATGCGTTCTCACTCGTCTCTTTATGCCACCGCGATGCATCTTGACTTGTCGGGGTTCATGAGATATTATATACGTAATTTCCATTTGCGCCGGTACATACCTGATTGCAATATAGTATCCGACGGATACTAAAAGGAGTATACTCATGCACTGTGATTGTGGCCGTAACTGTCCTGTGGACGCGACGCTGGCATTGATCGGCGGAAAGTACAAGTCGCTTATTCTATGGCACCTGATTGACGACACGCTTCGCTTTGGCGAACTTCGCAAACTGATCTTCCAGGCCACGCCCAAGATGCTGACGCAGCAGCT
>JAITDK010000039.1 GCA_031282605.1 Oscillospiraceae bacterium | reverse complement strand
GAATATACTCTGTATACATACTTAGCAGGACGTTCCCTTTTTTCACCCCCCACTGCGATCTTTTTCGAACAGGCCACGTTTTATCCGATATTTAGGAAAGAATCCCTGCGGGATTCTGCGGATATGCGCCCGCTTCGCGCCGTGCGCCGCCAATGGAACGACGCCTTCAAGCTCCTCGGGCCAATATCTCACGCAGCGCGCTGCAGCTGCCGCGATGTGATTGCACAAGCTCTATGCCGTCCGCCATCGCCTTTCTGCGAACGATGTCCGTCATCTCATGCGAAACGGGGTTGGTTATCAGGATTATCAAATCCGGATTCCCTATCACGCAGTGCATGTTCGCCTTGGGCTGTGTGAATACCTTCGCCTCGCAGCCGCACTCCGTACAGATGTCCTTGTATCGACAGACCAATCGGTCATATCCGCCAATTATGACTACGCTTCTCTCCATGTTCAAACTTCCTTTCAACAAGAATGGGATAGGAACGGGGCGTAAGGAGCGTTCCTGCGCCCCGCACTTAACTATCTTGACTGTTCAGTACGGCCTATTCGGACGCCTGGATAAAGAGTGCGGTTGCGCCATACTCGACAGCGCCGTCCGGCAGGATCGACAAGACCTCCGTCACCTCAATCGTCTGGTCGTCCAGCACGGTGAAGGAGAACACCTCGTACGCCGTCTCCCAGGGCGAATAGGTGACCAAATAGTTATCTGATACGAAGTATTGCGCTTCGGGGAAAGCCATATCCGGTTTCAGCGTGAACAATCCGGTACCGTCGTCTTTGTATTCCATTCGGACGGAGAATAGTTCGTCCGGATTTTCGTCGCTTGGAAGCTCAGCGTCCCATAATCCCACGAACGGGTTGTCGAGCTTGAAGGGCAGATCCTCGGACGGTGGTTCGGAGCCTTCGACGCGCACAAATGGAGCGGTGTTGCCCAGAATCGGCTCGCCGTCTACCACATCGAGTATCTCCGTTACGTTGATGGTGTCATTGTCAGCCACCTCGAACACGTATCCAGCCGCGCCCTCAAACGCCTGGAATGACACCATGACGTTCCCGTTGACGATATAGCCACCCGAACCGACGCCGCCTTGATCGGCTGGCACGTTGGACAATTCATAGTCAAACGTGGCGTCCGGCTTGAACGAGAAGGTGAGGGTGGCGTTCGCGCTGGGTATGTCGGACTGCCACACGCCCAGGAACGGGTTTGCGTAATCGGCAAGCCAGATGTCCTCCGCGCCGGTCTCGGCTGAAACGTCGGTTTTGCCAATCCACCACTGCGCGATGATCACGTCATCCGCCGCGCCGTCATTCCAGATAAGTTCTTCCTCATCGCTGACCAGCAGAGGATAGCCTTCAGTTGAAATATCGGCAATCTCTCGATCCACCATCACCGCGCCGTAGCTGAACAGCAGCGTGCCGGCGTCCTTCTCAGCAAGGTTGATGCCGTATGACGCACGGTCTGTGATGTCGATCGCTTCGCCCTGATATTCGGTATAGACTCCTATCCCCAGCGACGTCAGGAGAGCCGGTTCGGGCATTACCCAGCCTTGATAATCTGGCAGCGCTTCCAGCGACTCGAGCAGTTTGCTGAAAGTATCCTCGCCCAAATTGTCGTCTTCCGGCGTGAGATAGAACACCGAGTTGAACCCAATCGCCGCTCGCAGATCGGTCTCCACCGGCCTAACGTTCAGCGAGAAAGCGAAACCGCTGCCGGGCGCCGGGAGTTGATTCGGCTTGCCTGATATCGGCGCTGACTCGCTGCCCTCAATGATGGCGAGGTTGGCCGACCACGTGAATCCATCCGCCTCCGCGTTGGTTAGAGCGTCGGCGTAATTCGGGGAGTCGGGTGTGGCGAGGAAGAATAGACCCGCCTGGTTTGCGTCCGCGCTTATGACGCTTTGGGTCACGTCGGCCGAGATCTCTTCGGTCCGCGCCAGTCCGGGTACGGCGAACATCGCCAGGATCAGTGCACACGCCGCAGTTAAGATCAGCCCTGATTTCAGTTTCTTTGTCACCTGTTTGTCCATATGTAGTATGCTCCTTTCCGCTTTGGGTATCGAGGTGGTTGGATGGTCTTTGTCGAACCGTAATACAGCTTGACAAACAAGCCATCTTATGCTATCCTAGGTTAGTTATTACTAACCAGCGTGATCGAGGATACAGGATTTCACAGTAAATGTCAACGCTGTGCAATGGGATTTGTCCGATGTGGGCATATAGTTGTCCGATTGGAGCTTTCTGCGGGGAGGCGGGTACTATGAGCAAGCGCGTCGGCGCATCGGCGCAAGCAAGGGAGATCATACGCTTTGAAAACGTCACGAGGGCTTACAGCGGTGGCGGGCATATAATAAACGCGGTTGACGACGCAAGTTTCTCAATTCGCGAGGGCGAGTTCGTCGTGATACTAGGTCCGTCCGGAGCGGGCAAGTCAACGCTGCTCAATCTGCTGGGCGGCATGGACGCCGTGACATCTGGCGGCATATTTGTCAACGGGCGGGATATTGCCGGATTGCCGGACGACAAGCTGACCGAATTCCGAGCGGCACACGTGGGTTTCGTGTTTCAGTTTTATAACCTGATACCTACGCTGACTGCGCTGGAGAATATCGCGCTGACTAAAAGTATCGTCAAGAAGCCGATGGACGCGCGTGAGGCGCTGGCGATGGTTGGCCTTACCGACCATGCGGATCAATTCCCCGCGCAGC
>JAITDK010000259.1 GCA_031282605.1 Oscillospiraceae bacterium | reverse complement strand
TTGTACCTGGATAGTCTGTTTCGTAGCGCAAACGGTTCCTTCAGCCGTCATCGCCCCCACGGGGGCGATGACGCCGCAGCGATAAGGGGGGCACTATATGTCCACTACCCCCTCAAAATCCTTCACCGCATCGCCGGTCAGCCATATCTCGTCGTCTTCGACGCATACCAGAAGATCGCCGCCAGGCATATGCACCGTCGTGTCGCCTGGCTCTATTAACCCCAACCTCACCGCCGCAGCCGTCGCGGCGCATGCACCCGTCCCGCACGCCAGCGTCTCGCCTATGCCGCGCTCCCACGTGCGCATCCGTAGCGTATGCCTTCCCTCCGCCTGCACAAACGATACGTTCACCCGCTGCGGAAATATCGGATCCCGCTCAATCGCCGACCCGCGCTCCTCCACATTGGTCTGACTCACATCTAAGACAAATATCACGCAGTGCGGATTCCCCATCGACAGACATGTTATGGTCTCTTCCTTGCCCCCCACTATGGCGTCAACCTCTATGACCTCGCCGTTCTGATCGCCTTGCAGCCTGACCGGCACCTTCTCCGGACTGAACGTGACCCTCCCCATCTCAACGCACGCGGACTCAACCACGCCCGCGCGCTCGTATACCCTGACGCGCTTCAACCCTCCCTCAGTATGAATGGCGATAACATCCTTGCGCACCCTACCCGATTCATACAGATACTTCGCTACACACCTCAGCGCGTTCCCTGCCAGCTCCGCCTCCGAACCGTCCGCGTTGAACATGCGCATCATAGCATCCGCCCCCTTTCGCGCCTCGTCCGGCGGCAGTAATAGCACTATACCGTCGCCGCCTACCCCAAACCTCCGGCTTGAAACCTGCACGCTTATGGATTCCGGGCTGTCCACAGCCTGATCGAAGCAGTCAAAGTATATATAATCGTTGCCGCTGCCACGCATTTTGACGAACCTCAGCCGCGTCTTCTCGTGGCGCATACACGCCACGTTCACCAGCTCAATGTTGGATAACGTGTACTTGGACGTCAGCGCGTTGACCAACACCGCCGCCGTATCCATGCTGGTCAAGCATGGTATCGACCGCTCGACCGCCTTGCGCCTCAGCCGCACGCTGGCGCGCGTCGGGAACCTCCCTTTGCTGGATGTGGAGATGACGGTGTTGATATCGCCGGAATCCAGCAGCGTCAATATCGAATCTATGTCGGACGATAGCGGCGGCAGCGGCGTTACCTCCAACCCCGCGTCTATAAACGCGTTCGCTGTGCCGGACGTCGCGTACAGCCTCCACCCCATCGACGCATACTTACGCGCGACCCGTACGGCCTCCGGCTTATCCCCGTCGCGCACGGCGAACAACGCGCCGCCGCTCCTATCCATCTTATACCCCGCCGCCACCAGCCCCTTCACCAACGCTTCCTCAAGCGTGCGCGCGACGCCCAGCACCTCGCCGGTCGACTTCATCTCCGGACCCAGCTGCGTGTCCACGTCGGCCAACTTCTCAAACGAGAACACGGGTACCTTCACCGCGTAGTACGCGCTCTTGCGGAACAGCCCTGTCCCGTACGGCAGTTCGCACAGCTTCTGACCCAGCATCACACGGACGGCGACGTCGACCATCGGCAGACCCGTTACCTTGCTGATGTATGGCACGGTTCGCGACGCGCGCGGGTTCGCCTCTATCACGTAGATTTGATTGTCATGCAATATATACTGGATATTGATCAACCCGATCGTGCCCAGTCCCAACGCCAGCGAGCGCGTCGCCTCTATCAATCGATCGGTCGTCACGCCGTTCAGGTTCCACGCCGGATACACGGCGATCGAATCGCCGCTGTGCACACCCGCGCGCTCTATGTGCTCCATTATCCCAGGGATCAGTATGTCCTCGCCGTCGCAGATCGCGTCTACCTCCAACTCCGTGCCCAGCAGGTATTGGTCGATCAGCACGGGGTTTTCGATTCCCTGGCGCAGTATGATCCTCATATACTCGCGGATATCGGATTCACCGTACGCGAGTATCATGTTCTGCCCGCCCAGCACATAGCTTGGACGCACCAGCACGGGATACCCCAGCCGCGCCGCCGCCTCGACGGCCTCCTCCTCGTTGATGACGGTACAGCCGCGCGGACGCTCGATCCCCAGCACGGTCAGCAGCTCGTCGAACTTCTCGCGATCCTCGGCCGCGTCGATGCTGTCCGCGCTTGAACCCAGTATGCGCACGCCCGCTTGATTCAACGCGCGGGTCAGCTTGATGGCGGTCTGACCGCCGAACGCGACGACTACGCCCATAGGCTGCTCGACGGCCAACACGCCCGCGACGTCCTCCGCCGTCAGCGGCTCGAAATACAGCCGATCCGCCGTGTCGAAGTCGGTCGATACGGTCTCCGGGTTGTTGTTGACCAGCGCCACCTCGCATCCCATTTCCCTCAGCGTCCACACACAATGAACGCTGGCGTAATCAAACTCGATCCCCTGCCCGATCCGGATCGGCCCGGAACCGAACACCACAACCCTTGGCTTCTCCGGCAGTCCCTGCGCCTCGCGCTCCTGACGTTTTGATTCCAGAAAGGCCGCCGCCTCGTTCTCCTCGTCGTACGTCGCGTAAAAATACGGCGTGCGCGCCTCGAATTCAGCCGCGCAGGTATCGACCATCTTGTATACGGGCAGACGCGGTCTTTTAATAGGTTGTCCGGTCAGTTTCTGGATCGCCGCGTCGGGATAACCCAGCGTCTTCGCCTCCAGATAGCATCGGTCTCCGGCGGCCAGACGGCGTTCCATCTTCAGCAAATTCACCAGTTTGCTTAGAAACCATGGATCGACGCCTGTGCGCTCATACAGCGATTCAACCGTAACGCCGCGCGAGAGCAGCGCATACAGCACGAACAGCCTCTCGTCGGTGCATTGATCCAGCATCGCGTACAGTTCATCGTCGGCCGTGCGCATGATGCGGGGCGCGCGCAGTGTGTTCAGCCCTATTTCAGCGCCGCGCACAGCCTTCATCAGTGCCTGTTCAAACGATGTGCCTATGGCCATCACCTCGCCCGTCGCTTTCATCTGAGTGCCCAGGCTGCGTTTGGCGTACACGAACTTGTCGAACGGCCACTTAGGCAGCTTGACCACCACGTAATCCAGCGCCGGTTCGAAGCACGCGCTGGTCATTCCAGTAACCGCGTTGCGCAGCTCCGCCAGCGTGAACCCCACCGCTATCTGCGCCGCTATCTTGGCTATCGGATAGCCCGTCGCTTTCGAGGCCAGCGCGGATGAACGCGACACGCGCGGATTGACTTCTATCACGGCGTACTCGAATGAATCGGGCCTTAGCGCGAACTGCACGTTGCAGCCGCCCTCTACCTTCAACGCGCGTATGATCGTCAGCGCCGCCGTGCGCAGCATCTGGTATTCCTTATCCGACAGCGTGACAGCGGGCGCGACTACGATCGAATCGCCCGTATGCACCCCCACCGGATCAAAATTCTCCATTGAGCAGACCGTGATCACGTTGTCGCGCGCGTCGCGCATTACCTCGAACTCTATCTCCTTCCAGCCGGAGATGCACTTTTCAACGAGTATCTGACCGATCGGCGACGCGTGTATGCCCGTCAGCGCTATCTCGCGCAGCGCGGTTTCATCCCGCGCTATGCCGCCTCCGCTGCCTCCCAGCGTGAATGCGGGACGGACGATCACCGGATAACCCAGCCTCTGCGCCAGCTCAAGCGCGGCGTTAACCTCGGTCACGACGTCCGAGGGTATGATGGGCTGGCCTATCTCAGCCATCGTATCCTTGAACCGCTGGCGATCCTCCGCGCGCTCGATCGTATCCAGGCTCGCTCCGAGCAGCTTCACGCCGTGGACGTCGAGAAACCCCTCGCGCGCCAGCTGCATCGACAGCGTCAGCCCGTTCTGTCCGCCCAGTGTGGACAGCAGGCTGTCTGGACGTTCCTTTATTATGATGCGCTTGACCGTCTCGGGGGTCAGCGGCTCGATGTATATGCGATCCGCCATCGCGGCGTCGGTCATGATAGTGGCCGGATTGGGATTGACCAGCACGACCTCCAGTCCAGCGGCCTTCAGCGCGCGGCACGCCTGCGAACCGGCGTAGTCAAACTCGGCCGCCTGACCGATAACAATCGCCCCCGACCCTATGATCAATACGCGACGCACCCCGCTCGTTACCGGCATGTGATCCCACCTCCCGCGTTGCGCAGATACTTGTCCCCTAGATAGCCCTCGTGCCCCGCCATCCACTCTAGCGACTGTTCACGCTTGCCCATCAGCCCCATAAACTCGTCGAACAGGAATCCCGTGTCCAGTGGCCCGCCGCATGCCTCCGGATGGAACTGCACCGATAACGCCGGGAAATCCTTATACCGCAGTCCCTCGCAAGAGCCGTCGTTCGCGTTGACGTATGTCGCCTCGACCCCGTCCGGCAGGTCGTCCAGCCTCACGGCATATCCATGATTCTGGCTGGTGATGAACACGCGTCCCGTCGGAATATGGAGCGCGGGCTGGTTTGCGCCGCGATGGCCGAACTTAAGTTTCTCGGTGCGGCCACCCGTCGCCAACGCGAGCAGCTGGTGACCCAGACATATGCCGAATATAGGGATATTGGCATGGGTCAGCGCGTTCAGCTCAGCGATTATTCCGGTATTGACGGCGGGATCGCCGGGACCGTTGGAGAGCATGACGCCGTCCGGTTTGGACGCGATAATGACCGACGCTCTCGTGTCGGCGGGATAGATCGCTACCTCCACCCCTCGGCGCGTCAGAGCGCGGGGGATGCCTCCCTTCGCGCCATAGTCGATCAACGCGACCGTGCCTATCGAATCGGGCGGCGATTCTCGCGTAACCGTGCGGCAGGTTACGTCCATCACACCCGCGATGGGCGGTTCGGCTGGGAACTCGGCGCGCGGCTCGTCCGATATTACTGCGCGCATCACCCCGGCCGAGCGCAGTATGCGCGTCAGCGCGCGGGTATCCACCCCAGCCAGTCCCGGTACGCCGGACTCGCGCAGAAATCCGTCCAGCGTCCCTTCACACCGGAAGTTCGACGGATTGCCGCACGCCTCGCGGATCACATAACCCGCGAGCTTCGGCCCTTCGCTCTCGAAATCGAGCGGTATCACGCCGTAGTTGCCGATCAGAGGGAATGTCTGCACCACTATTTGGCCGAAATAGCTGGGATCGGTCAGCGTCTCCAGGTATCCTACCATGCCTGTCGTAAATACCAGTTCGCCGCGCGCCTCGAGCCGCGCGCCTATCGGCGTTCCCTCGAATACCCGTCCGTTCTCTAGCGCCAGATAGCGTTTATCGTTCACTTTCTCCTCCGGTTATCATCATGCATTAACGTACCTATCTTCTATCCATCCTCTAACTACCATCTTGTTCCATCTATCGTCAAACGAAAGCCCAACGCCTCAGCGTCGGGCTTTGACCGCCTCTTACTCCATTAGCGTTACCAATATCGCTTTCTGTATGTGCATCCGGTTCTCCGCCTCGTCGAATATCTCTCCCGCGTGAGCCTCGAATACGTCGGACGTGATCTCCTCGCCCTTATGCGCCGGGAGGCAATGCTGCACCATCGCGTCCGGTTTGGCCGCGCGCATTATCGCCTCGTTCACCTGATACCCCAGGAACGCCCTGGCGCGCTCAGTTCGCTCGGCCTCCATGCCCATCGACGCCCATACGTCGGTATACAGCACATCCGCGCCGACGGCGGCCAACGCGGGCGAATCGGTCAGCGAAAACCGATCGCGGTATGTCTTGGCGAACTCCAGCGCGGCGGCGTCGGGCGGATACGCCTTCGGGCACGCGGCGCTGATCTTCATCCCGGCCTTAAGGCATCCGACGATCAGCGAGTTGGCCATGTTGTTACCGTCGCCGATGTAGCACAGCTTCAACCCCTCAAGGGAACCTTTGCTCTCGCGGATGGTCATAAGGTCGGCCAGCACCTGGCACGGGTGAGCGAAGTCGGTCAATCCGTTTATCACCGGGATCGATCCGTAACTGGCCAGCGCCTCGACCTCATCCTGCGAGAATGTGCGGATCATAATCCCGTCGAGATAGCGCGACAGCACCCGCGCCGTATCCGACACCGATTCGCCGCGCCCTATCTGCAGATCGCTGCCCGACAGGAACAGCGCCATCCCGCCCAGCTGGAACATCCCCACCTCGAACGAAACACGTGTCCGGGTGGAGGCCTTCTGGAATATCATGCCCAGCGTCTTGCCGGCTAAACGCGGATGCGGTATGCCGTGCTTGCGCTCGTATTTCAATTGATCGGCCAGATTAAGGAGACCCGTGATCTCCTCCGGCGTCAGATCCAGCAGTTTCAGCAAGTGTTTCATTTCAACTCTCCTTGCGGCTCTTCATCTGAACGACCTAGCCGCTTTATCGATG
>JAITDK010000220.1 GCA_031282605.1 Oscillospiraceae bacterium | reverse complement strand
CTTCTATAGGAGCAAGTGGGTAGGGTTGAGCAATTTCCAGTTTATATTTACAAGCAACGATTTCGCGACGTTCATGCGGAACACGCTGTGTTATAACCTACTGTTTATGCTGGTCGGCATTATCTTCGCGATAGGGATCGCCGTTGGCGTCAATGAACTGGGGCAAAGGAAGCTCGCGAAGTTTTACCACACCGTGCTGTTTATGCCGTATTTCCTCTCGTGGATCATCGTCACTTACGTAGTCTACGCGTTCATTTCCTCTACCGGGCTGATCAACAATTTTCTCACGTCTATCGGCAGAGAAACGGTCAACATATACGCGGCGGTCAAGGCCTGGCCCTTTATATTCCTGTTTGCGAACATCTGGCACTACGCGTGCCACGGTTCCATCATTTACCTTGCCACCATAACGGGGCTTGACCAGGAATTGTATGAAGCGGCGGCGATCGACGGCGCTGGTAAATTCAAACAGTTCCGCTTTATCACTTTCCCGCAACTCGTCCCAACCATCGTACTGCTCCAGATTCTGGCGATCGGGCGTATACTCAACGGCGACTTTGACATGTTCTATAATCTGCCCAACGGTGCCGGTACGCTCCGCGCGGCATACCTGACGCTGGATGTATACGTTTATCAGGCTATGAAGTCCGCACAGAACCTCGGGCTTCCGTCGGCGGCGGCGTTCTTCCAGTCCATCACAGGGTTTATTCTGGTGATCGTGACCAACGGCATCGTGCGCAAAATCGAACCTGATCTGGCAATGTATTAAAGACGCCCGGAAGGCGCGGGCGGATCAAAGCGACGCATAACGGCGGGAGGGTCGGAAGATATGATGATAGGCAATTCGACGCGACAAAATACGGATGACTTGATCCTCGCGAAGAAGGCGCGCGGCGTCAACGAGCTGTCGCCGTTCGCGAACTCGATATGGCATGTCGTCTTGATCTTGGGCTGCCTGGCGAGCGTCGTGCCGCTGTGGCTGGTAATCGCGGCGTCGTTCACGCAGGAGCAAGCGCTGGTGAAATACGGCTACGGCTTCTGGCCAAAGGATTTTTCCGTGTCGGCTTATACGTTCCTGCTCAGATCCGGCGGCGGTTCCATCCTGACGGCATACAAGAACACGATCGTTGCCACGCTGTCGGGGACGTTCCTTTGCGTCGTCAGCGTGGGGTTGTACGCGTACCCGCTTTCCCGCCCCGATTTCAAACTCCGGAGCTTCTTCACGTTCTTTGCTTTCTTCTCCATGCTCTTCAACGCCGGCACGGTCGCCTATTATATGCTTGGCGCGCAGATACTGCACATCAACAATACCCTGTGGGCGCTGTTCCTGCCGATGAGCTTTTCAGCGTACTGGGTCATCATCATGCGCACGTTCTACCGCACGAACATCCCCGACGCGGTGATCGAATCCGCGCGGATAGATGGCGCGGGCGAGTGGCGTACACTGACGAAAATCGTCCTGCGCCTGGCTATACCCGGCCTGGCGACGGTCGGCCTGTTCGCGGCGGTGGGTATATGGAACAACTACTTCAACTGTCTTCTGTTCGTCAACGACCGCAAGTATTACAACCTGCAGTATACCATCGCTGAGATCCTCAAGTCCATCCAGTTCCTCAAGGAAATGGCGTCGGCGAGCGGCGCGGCTTCGGCCGCTAGTTCCATGAGCATAGGCGACATGCCGTCCGAATCCTTCCGCATGGCTATGGCCGTTGTGGTAATGGGTCCGATTGTGCTGGCGTATCCGTTCTTCCAAAAGTACTTCGTCAAAGGCCTGACCATAGGCGCTGTCAAAGGATGAATAATGGATGAATGGACAAGCGGAGCGCACCCAAACAGTTTCCAAATAGTTCGCGAAATATTCTCCCCCAAATCAGAAAGGAGACCAACCATGTTAAAAAAAGGCATCTCTCTCATCCTGGCTCTTGCCATGCTGATGACGCTGGGTCTAGCCAGCTCGTTGGCGGAAGCCCCCGTGATCGACCCCTCCCAACTGGATCCCTATGAGATCGTATACTACATGTATTCCACAAAACCGTCCGACCAAGTTGGAGTGATCGAAGAAGCGCTCAACGCGATCATTAAACCGAAATTCAACGCGACGATCAAGATCGTGATGATCGCGAGCGGTGATTGGAACGACAAGGCTATCGTCCCGTTGCGCGCGGGTGAGAAGATCGACATCTTCTGGACGCCTGAATGGATGCAGTATATGTCCAACATCCAGAACGGCTCGCTGCTAGAGTTGGACGATCCCGACGGCCCGTATGGCAGCCTGATCGACCTGTATGCCCCGCAGACCAAGATTGACCTGGGTGGGTTCGTACCAGCAAATATCGTCAACGGGTATCTGTACGCAGTGCCGACGCAGAAAGAGCTGTGCGTCCCGGGCGGCCTGATGTGGAATCAGGATCTGGTCGAGAAGTACGGCATCGACTACCAGAGCGTCGATACCGTTGAAGAGCTGAACGCCGTGCTCGACGACTTCGCTGAGAATTCCGAAGAATTCAAAGCCGGCGGATTCTACCCGCTGCTTAGCGTAGACGGCTGGAGCGCGTTCTCGCCGTTCATCCAAGGCTACATGAACGACATGAACCCGATCACGATGTACATCGGCGAAGCCGGCGCGACCGACGGCGAGCCCGTGCTCTACTGGGAGCAGGACGCGACGCGCGAATGGGTTATGCAGAAGAAGGACTGGTATGATAAGAAATACGTCCATCCCGACACATACCTGACGTCCTTCCTCAACACCGATTGGCTCAACGCCGGAGACTTCCTAGTATCCACTGACTTCGTGCTCAAGGGCGGCCAGGTGAAGGCTCAGGAGCTTATGGCGCAGTCCGGCAACTCCAAGCTGCGTCTGGTCGAACAGCAAACATCGGCCTCCGTCAACGTCACCACGCATGCCGGCGGCTCGATGCTGGGTATTCCAGTGACAAGCCAGGATCCCGCCCGCGCGATGATGTTCATCAACGAAATGCACCAGAACAAGGAACTGCTCAACATAATGGCCTGGGGCGTGGAAGGCGTCCACTATGATCTCTCCGAGGACGGCACTGCGGCTATTCCGCGCGATATGAACGGCTGGTCCGATTCCCACGGCGGCATGTGGACGCTGGGCAACCAGTTCTATCAGATGCTCTCCGCCGGTGAGGATCCCGAAAAGTACGCTCAGATGCAGGCACTCACCGATGAGTCGTGGAATCACGAATCACTCGGCTTCCGTTTCGACCGCACCGGATTTGACAACGAGTATGCGGCGATCTATACTATCAACGAGACCTACAACCGCTCGCTCCTGTGCGGCGTGAACACCGAGAATTACGACAAGCAGATCGAGGAGCTGTACGCAGCCGGTCTGCAGAGAGTCTATGACGCGGTGAAACAGCAGTACGCCGACTGGAAGGCAAGCAAGTAACCCTTGATTAAAGAAGCGGGGCTGCCAGCTGTCGCGTCAAGGCAGCCCCTGCCTTAAACGCTTGCAAGATGGAGGAATCACCTTTGGCAAATGAAGGACTTGACCTGAAATTCAACACGTGTTCATGCCCATCTCAGCTAAAAATCACGGATGTCAGGATTGCCGACATTGCACGCGCACCGATGCGCTGCCCTATTATCAAAATCTACACAAATCAAGGGATTGAAGGCTACGGCGAGGTGCGCGACGGCGCGAACCCCGTCTATGCATTGATGCTCAAACGGCTCCTGCTGGGCGAAAACCCCTGCAATGTGGACAAGATATTCAAGCGTATCAAGCAGTTCGGCTACCACGCGCGTCAAGGCGGCGGGGTATGCGGCATTGAAGTTGCGCTGATGGATTTGGCGGGAAAGGCGTACGGCGTTCCGGCGTATATGCTGCTGGGCGGCAAATACCGTGACAAAATCCGCATTTACTGCGATACGGACGCTGGCGAAAAGGATACCGGCGAGGCGATGGGGCAAGCGCTGCTCAAGCGCAAGGCGCAGGGATATACCTTCCTGAAGATGGATCTAGGCATCGGCCAGATCCGAGACATACCGGGCACGCTCTCCGCGCCGCTTGGCTATCTCGAGGAGCAGCAGCAGGCATGGACGAATCTGAGGCAAGCCAAGGCGTCGGGAGACGCGGAGGCCGAACGCTATTGGACCAACCGCAGCTATGATTACCAAAATATCCCACATCCTCACACCATGGTGCATATCACCGAAAAGGGTTTTAACGCGTTGGAGGACTACGTCAAGACGGTGCGCGAAGCCATCGGTTATGAGATCCCGCTGGCGGTCGATCATTTCGGGCATATCGGCATCGAGGACTGCATCAAGCTGGCACAGCGCGTCGTGCCGTATAACCTTGCTTGGCTGGAAGACATGGTGCCGTGGCAGTACACGGAGCAGCTGGTGCGCCTGAGAAACGCTTCCTCAACGCCCATCTGCACGGGTGAAGACATATACCTCAAAGAAGGGTTCCAGAAGCTGATAGACGCGGGCGCGGTTTCCGTGATCCATCCCGACCTGCTCACTGCGGGCGGCATGCTGGAGACTAAGCGCATCGGCGATTACGCGAACGACCAGGGCGTCGCGGTCGCGATGCACATGGCGGAGACGCCGGTCGCGTGCCTGGCCGCCGCCCATACCTGCGCGGCGCTTGAGCATTTCGTCGCGCTGGAGTTCCATTCCAACGACGTGCCTTGGTGGCAGGATATGGTAAACTACGCGCCAGGTGGCCGCATCATAGAGAACGGTTGGCTCACCATCACCGACGCGCCGGGTCTTGGGATCACTTCCCTCAATGACGAAGTGCTCCGCGAGCACTTGACGGAGGAAGCGAACGGCGAAATCTGGAAGTCCACCGAGGAATGGGACAGCTGGATCACCCATGACAGGCTTTGGAGCTAATGCGCAATATGAATAATGCACAGTGGTTTTCAGGGAAAAGCGTCTGGATAACAGGCGCGGGGACAGCCATTGGACAGGCGGTTGCGCGCAAGTTTTATAACCTGGGCGCGAATCTGCTATTGTCCGGTGTGGCCTCGCCGCCGGAAGGCATTGCTGCGCAGTGCCTTCCGGGCGACCCGGTAACTGAGGCGGACGCTGACGAAGCGCTCTCGCCGCTTGACCGATTGGACATACTTGTGACCGCACCAAGGTTTGTTAAGAGAAGCGGTATACTCTCTAGCTCTGTCGAGGATTTCGACCGGGTAATCGAGGCGAACCTTGCGTCTGTATTCGTGGCGGCGCGCGCGTCAGTCAAGAAAATCGGGCGGCATGGCGGCGGCGCGATCCTGTTCGTCTCCAGCATACACGGCGAAAAGCCGACAGGTTCCGCGACACTGTTCAGCATAGCATGCGGCGGGCAGAACATGCTCATGCGCGAGGCCGCGCAGGACGCTGGACGGCTGGGCATCCGCGTCAATATGCTCCGGGCAGGACCGCTGCCGGGTGACGACGCGTTGTTCTCCGGCGCCCCGTATTCATATATCTATGACGACTTCAAAAGCCGGATCCCGCGCGGGAAAATTGGCACACCGGAAGAAATAGCCAATGCCACCGCTTTCCTGTGTTCTGACGACGCCTCTTTCATCAACGGTGCGATCCTTACTGCGGACGGCGGGTTCCTGGGTCACTATATGAACGCCGATACGGACAAACGCTGGCAGATCGGCTTTGGAGGCGATACCGATGCATGAACTAGCAGGCAAAAGGGTTTTGGTTAC
>JAITDK010000186.1 GCA_031282605.1 Oscillospiraceae bacterium | reverse complement strand
TATTGGGTAGGCTCATAGTACCGCTTATAGTTCCAGGTATAGTGCCAACTGGAACTATAACGCCGTTCTCCGATTATCTGGCGCAACGATGACCGGCGCTCCGTCGGGTCATCGTTGTGCCGGATAACGCTGTTACTCCGCCGCCGAGCGTGTCAGTCGGTTACGTCGGGCGATAATTCCCCCGGCGGATTGGGCGCGGTCGCGCGCAACAGTTGTACCGTTAGGTACGCGTTCGGACCGTCGCATGTTTCCACTGATCCTATCCCTGGCGCAGATATCTTTAGGCTGACCTTGTCGCCTTTGTGCAGCAGCATGAACGTTTTACCGTGTAAGCATACGTCGGACGCTCGCGCCGACCGAGGATCATCCTCTCCGCTTGGCAGCCCCGACGTCAAACGCTCCACATACGCTCCGGGGGAAGCGACGCCGTTCCTGCATAGCGCCAGCCTCAGCCGTCCCACGTTTATCGCGTACCGCACAGTTAGTTCATACTCGATCGCGTACGCCCCGCCGATACGGGCCGTCAGCGCGTTTGGCTCATCCGTCCCCACTTCAAACGAGTCCCCGAAATCGGCTTCAAGGGTTAGTTCCTGTTCCGCCCCGAGCAAACGGATGGAACGCTTGACTGCGGACGCCCGCCCTCCGAACGCCGCGAGCTGAAACTCTCCCGCCGGGCCTTGAGGCCCGACCGGACCCTCCGCTCCCCTCGGCCCCGTCGGCCCTTGAATCCCCACCCCAGGAGGGCCTTGCTTCCCGGTCGGACCCGTCGGGCCGGTCTCTCCGGGCGCGCCGGGTTTCCCCTCCGGGCCTGTCGGCCCCATAGCGCCGGGTGTTCCGTTCGTCCCTGCGGGGCCTCGTTCACCCGGTAGTCCAGGCTCGCCTCTAGGTCCGATCAGCCCCTGCGCCCCTCGCGGGCCAGTCGGACCGATCGGACCCATATGCCCCGCAGGTCCGGTCGGCCCCGCAGGCCCGGCGGGACCCATAACGCCCGGCTGCCCGGCCGGCCCCGGCAAGCCATTCAGACCCGCTGGGCCAACAGGCCCGTCAGCCCCCGCCGCTCCCCTTACCCCGTAAGCCGCTGACGGGCGCAAGTCGGCGGCCGCTGTGGATTCGTTAGACATCGCTCCTGCCGCGAGCCGTTGTTCCGCCTGCGACAACGCGCCTGTCAGCATATCGTTCAGCTTGCCCGCCGAAACATCCGGCGCGGCTAAGTGGGGCGCGGATTGCGCGGCAGGGGTGTTGTACGCGTCGGGAGTCGGGATTTGCCGCCGCTCCTGTATGAAGTCGGGCGGCGTGGCGTTGCGCGCGCCGCCGGTTACGCCTCCGGCGACCATTGCGCGATAGAGCGCGTTCCACGCTGTGACGGAGGATTGACTAACTTGCGGCTGCGATACGTCGCCGCCGGGTATTCTTGCGGGAAATGCGGTATGTTCGCCGCGTGGGTCGGGTACGCCTGACGCGGCGGTATGCCCGGGCATATCGGACGCCGCCGCGCCGCCCGCGCCGGGCTGCGTGTTAGACGGCCGTACGCTCGATGGGTATGCGTTTAATAAAAACGACGGCGGAGGAATCATTGGCGGAGGCGTCATCATGTGAGGCAGCCGCCTTTCCTCCGCGCGTTCGGGCATCGGCGTTTCGGAATAAAGGCGTTCACGACGCTCCGGTTGAGACGCCGCGTTGTTCTCAGCCGGAGCGGGGTGCCACGCCAGATCAGGCGGTATGAACATGGATCGGAAGCGCATGTCAGCGGCCGTCGTTTGATATGGCGCGCCCGTACGATCCGTCCGCCGCGAGTTCCGCTGTGAATCTGAATCTCGATCCATGATGCCACCGCCCATTAGTCCATAATCAGCGCGTTTATCTGTCTTACGGGAGTCTATGAACGGCGGCGTCGAATTATTATAAAGCGAATCATATGAGGGGATTTTGTGTCGGGGATTATCCCCTGCCGCCGTGGCGGCAGGGGGACTCCGATCAAATGATATACCGAGTCTTTTCCTTCGGCGCGGCGGCCAGTTCGGCGCGGGCGGCGGCGTATTTGCCCGCCGGGTGTCCCAGCTTGGCATAGGTCGCTATCTTCGAGGCCTCCACGCCCGGCTGGTTAAACGCGTCTATGTCGAGCAGCTCGCCCATGTACGCGGTGGTCATCTCGAAGAAGTACAGCAGTTGACCCAGCGTGTATTCGTTTACCTGGGGCAGCGTGATCGTTTGATTCATGCGCGAAGCCGACGTCAGCGCGTACTCGGTGCCGAATCGCTCCGCCTCGATCAGCCGCCCGTGGGTCAGGCCGCCGAGGAACTTGACGTCGTCGGGATAACTGTCAGGCGCGGCGGGCACAAGCGTATCGTTACGGAATGATTCGACCTTGATCATCGTTACGACCTTGTCGAACGGACCCTCGCTGTACAGCTGCAGCTGCGAATGCTGATCCGTCACGCCCAACGCCTTGACGGGGGTCTGGCCGGCGTTCACGATTAAGCCGGCGCGGCTCTCCCGCTTGCCCAGGCTCTCCGCCCATAGTTGGACGAACCAGTCCGCAACCAGGCGCAGGCTGTCCGCGTAAGGCATCATCACATGGATATTCCGTCCCATCTCGACGCTGGCGATGCCCATCAGCACGGCTTCCAGCAGCGCGGGATTCTTCCACAGGTGGGGGATCGCGCAGCGCGCGTCCATGTCGGCCGCGCCATTGAGCAGCGCGCGGATGTCCGCCCCGCCCACCGCCGCCGCGAGCAACCCGACGGGGCACAGTTCGGAGAACCTGCCGCCTACGCCGTCGGGGATCGTGAACGTCTTCAGCCCCTCAATGCGCGCGATATCAAGCAGCAGCCCCTTCGTTCCGCTGGTGGTGGCGATCACTTGATCCTGCCAGCGGGGCTTATGCGCCAGCGCGCCGCGCACGATCAGGTATTGACTCATCGTCTCGGCGGTACCGCCGGACTTGGTGATCACGTTAAAGCACGCGTCGTTGAAATCGACGACGTCTCGCAGCGCGGCCATCCTCTCCGGATCGATGTTGTCCTCGAAATACATGCGCGGGCCGCCGCGCTTTGACCTAGGCAGCTCGTTATAACGCAACGGGTGCAGCGCCTCGCTGACGCAGATCGGTCCCAGCGCGGATCCTCCGATACCCAGCAGAACGAACGCGTCGTACCTATCGCGTATCACGCGCGCGGTCTCCTCTATATCGTCGAGCAGGGAATCGGGTTGGGTTGGCAGATCCATCCAGCCCAGCCAGCCTTGACCGCGCGCCGCCTGCACCGCCTTGAGCGCCGCCTCCGCGCGTGGCTGCCAGCGTTCTATCGCCTCGGGCGCGACGCCGTATTCGCCGCCTAGACGATCGGCCATCAGGTTGCCGACATTTAAGCTAAGGGGTTTTGGAATAGGATCGGCCATGGCGCACCTCCATAATGATGTAGCCCCCTCTGTCGCTACGGCGACAGATCCACCCTAAGGGGGCGATGAGGGAAGAGGGACGGGGGACGATTGGAACCGCCGTCAAACCTTAACCCAGCGATCCTCGCGCGAGGATTCATACGCGGCGAGTACCGCGCGCGCCGCGGGAGCGGCTTCTTTCGCGCCGATCGTGAACGGCCTGTTTGCGCGGATGCAGCTGTAAAACTCATGTATCTGCGTGATGTGACTGCTGCCATACACCGTCTTGCCAATCACGGGCGCGCTGTTCCTGTCCACCAGCAGCTCGTAACCGTTTTCGCCATACTTATACAGCGTGTCTCCCCGCAGCGTCAGCGCGCCCTTTTCACACACTATCGTAATCTCGGGCGGATCGTCCACGCTGTGGCTGTTGCTGGCGAAGAATAATCCCGTCTTATTATCTGTGTATCTCAGCACGATATGCGCGTTTTCCTCGACGTCTATCAGGCCTTCGAGCAGGTCGGTCGACACGCTGGCCTTCAGCGCGGACAGCGATCCGCCTAGGTAGAGCATCAGATCAAGGGTATGGATGGCCTGGTTGATCAGCACGCCACCGCCTTCGAGCGACTGGACGCCGTGCCAGTCGTCCGAGTAATACGCGGCGCCGCGCTTCCACGTCAGCATACCCTTCAGGGAAACCACCGCGCCCATTTCGCCCGCGTCCAGCATGGCCTTCGCGCGCTGTACGGAGGGGTTGTATCGGTTCTGAAATATGCAACATAGTCGGCGGTTGTCGGGATCCAGCTGGGTCAGATCATCCAAGTCAGCCGGCGACGTCGCCAGCGGCTTCTCGCACAGCGCGTACTTGCCCGCGCTGATCACGGCGCGTACCATTCCGGCGTGCAGCGCGTGCGGGGTCAATATATGCACCGCGTCAACGCGCGGATCGCGCAGTATGTCGTCGAACGATGCCGCCGTCTCGCCGCCGAACTCCGCCTTGCGCTTCTCGGCGCGGTCAGGCTTGGTATCGTATAGGGATACGATCTGCACGCCGTCGTTCGCCCGCGCGCGGATCGCGGTATGGTGGGTTGCGGAGATACCCCCGCACCCCACCACCGCAGCGCCGATTGAGTCGCGCGCCGACGGCGTACCGTCTTGCTCTATATGGTTCATATCTTAGTACTGCAGCCTCGCGTTATAGTGGGTGTGCAGCAGTTCGTGCGCCTTGTGGCTGTTCGGTTCGCCCAGGAACTCGCTGTACACCTGCTTGATCTCGGGGTTTTCGTGGGACTTGCGGACGGCCTTGGACTCGTCCTCGCCATACAATCCGGCGGCGCGTACCTGCGCCGGATTCACGCGCGCGCGCACGTCGGCGGGCACTATCGGCTGGCCGCCGCCGTTGACGCAGCCGCCGGGACAGCCCATAATCTCGATGAAGTGCAGCTGTTTCTCGCCGCGCTTGATCATGTCCAGCAGCTTGGCGGCCATGCCCGTCGAGTGGGCGACGGCTACGTTCACGTCCAGATCGCCGATGTGGATCGTGTCCTCCTTGATGCCGTCCAGGCCGCGCACGCCCTTGAATTCCAGCCGTTCCAGGGTCTCTCCGGTGAGGGCCTCGTACGCGGTGCGCAGCGCGGCCTCCATTACGCCCCCTGTCGCGCCGAATATCGCGCCCGCTCCGGTGGATTCGCCCATCAGCGGGTCGAAGTCCTCGTCGGGCAGCCGTTCAAACTCAATGCCCGCTTCCTTGAGCATCCTCGCCAGTTCGCGGGTCGTTATCACCGCGTCCACGTCTTGCAGCCCGGCGTTCGACAACTCGGGGCGCTTCGCCTCGAACTTCTTGGCGGTGCAGGGCATGACTGACACCACCGCGATATCCTTCGGATCGATGCCGGCCTTCTGGGCATAGTACGACTTGATAAGCGCGCCCGCCATCTCGTGGGGCGACTTGCAGGTGGACAGGTTGGGGATGAATTCGGGATAGAACGTTTCGCAGTACTTGACCCATCCCGGCGAGCAGGAGGTTATCATCGGCAATACGCCGCCGTTCTTCACGCGGTGCAGGAATTCGTGCGCCTCTTCCATGATGGTCAGATCGGCGGCGAAATCGGTGTCGAACACGCGGTCGAACCCAATCCTGCGCAGCGCGGCGGCCAGCTTGCCCGTCACGCGGCTGCCCATCGGCATACCGAACTCCTCGCCGATAGCGACGCGGACAGCGGGCGCGGGCTGCACGACCACATGCTTTGTCGGGTCGGAGAGCAGTTTCCACACCTCGTCGGTGTCGTCCTTCTCGCGCAGCGCGCCTACCGGGCACGCTTGGATGCACTGGCCGCAGTTGATGCACGCGGTCTCGGACAGACTCTTTGACCATGGGGAGGCTATCTGGGTCTTGAACCCGCGTCCCACCGGGCCGATGACGCTGACGTTCTGCACCTTGGCGCAGGCCGCGACGCAGCGGCGGCAGACGATGCACTTGTTGTTGTCGCGCACGATGGAGGGGGAGAGGTCGTCAACCTCGTAGACGTTCTGGACACCCTTGAAGCGATCGCCGTCCTCGACGCCCAGTTCCTTGCACAGGCGCTGGAGCTCGCAGTTCTGGCTGCGCGAGCAGGACAGGCATTTCTTGTCGTGTGTGGAGAGCAGCAGCTCCAGGTTGGTCTTACGCGCCTCGCGGATCGCGGGGGTGGACGTTTTGACGGCCATGTTGGGCGACACGGGCAGCACGCACGCCGCCTGGAGCGCGCGGCCTCCGACGTCCACAACGCACATGCGGCATGCGCCGATCTCGTTGACGCCCTTGAGGTAACACAGGGTGGGTATCCTAACGCCGATCGACCGCGCGGCTTCCAGCACGGTTGTGCCTGGATCCACCTCGGCGGCTACACCGTCTATAGTTAGTTTGATTTTCTCCATTATTGCGATCCTCCTAGCCGCGGGTGATGGCGCCGAAGCGGCACTTCGCCTGGCACTGTCCGCACTTGATGCACTTGGATTGATCGATCACGTGCCGTTCCTTGACCTTGCCGGATATGCACCCGACCGGGCAGACCTTCGCGCACGCGGTGCAGCCGACGCATTTATCGGTGATAAAGTAGCGCAGCAGCGCCTGGCATTGACCTGCGGGGCAGCGCTTCTCCTTGATGTGCGCCTCGTACTCGTCTCGGAAATAGCGCAAGGTGGACAGCACAGGGTTGGGCGCCGTCTGACCCAGTCCGCACAGCGCGGTGGCCTTGATGTTCTTGGCCAGCGTTTCCAGCTTCTCTATATCCCCGTCCTCGCCCTTACCCTCGACGATGCGCTCAAGAATCTCCAGCATACGCCGGGTGCCGATGCGGCACGGCGGACATTTGCCGCACGACTCGTCCACCGTGAAGTCGAGGAAGAACCTGGCGATATCCACCATACAGTTATCCTCGTCCATGACGATCATGCCGCCGGAACCCATCATAGAGCCGATGGCTATCAGCGAGTCATACTCGATGGGGGTGTCGATCAGCGACGCGGGGATGCACCCGCCCGACGGGCCGCCCGTTTGCACGGCCTTGAACTTCTTCCCGTTGGGGATGCCGCCGCCGATGTCGAATATAATGTCGCGCAGCGGCGTGCCCATCTCGATCTCGACCAGGCCGGTGTTGTTGATCTTGCCGCCCAGCGCGAAGACCTTGGTGCCCTTGGATTTCTCGGAACCCATCGAAGCGAACCAGTCGGCGCCGTTGATGATGATCTGGCACACGTTCGCGTAGGTCTCGACGTTGTTGAGGATAGTCGGGCTTTCGAACAGTCCCTTCACGGCGGGGAACGGCGGGCGGGGTCTCGGCTCGCCTCGGCGGCCTTCGATGGAGGCCATCAGCGCCGTTTCCTCGCCGCATACGAACGCTCCCGCGCCAAGGCGGATGTTTATGTCGAAGCTGAAGTTCGTACCAAATATATTCTGACCCAGCAGGTTGTACTGTCGCGCCTGCTCGATGGCGATATTCAGTCGCTTGACCGCGATGGGGTACTCCGCGCGGACGTATATCCATCCCTCGTTCGCGCCGATCGCGTAGCCCGCGATGGCCATGGCTTCCAGCACGGCGTGAGGATCGCCTTCCAATACGGAACGATCCATGAATGCGCCGGGGTCGCCCTCGTCGGCGTTGCAGCAGACGTATTTCTGATCCGCCTTGGATTTGTAGGCGAACTCCCACTTAAGCCCGGTCGGGAATCCTCCGCCCCCGCGCCCGCGCAGTCCGGATTTCTTGATCTGGTCGATAACGCCTTCCGGCGTCATCTCGGTGAGAGCCTTGCCCAGGGCTTGATAGCCGTCGAAGGCTATGTATTCGTCGATATTCTCCGGATCGATGACACCGCAGTTGCGCAATGCGATGCGGCGCTGTTTCTCGTAGAACTGGATGTGGTTTAGCGATGTGGGCGCGGCTGAGGCGGCGGCGTCGGTATGGATCAGGCGGCGGACAGGCCGCCCCTTGAGCAGATGCTCGGTGACGATCTCGTCCACGTCGTCGGCCTTGACGCGGCTGTAGAACGTACCCTCCGGGTATACGATGACGATAGGCCCGGCCTCGCACAGGCCGAAGCAGCCGGTGCGGACGATCTTGATCTCCTTGGCCAGGCCGTTTGCCTCTAGCAGCGTATCAAAGCGCTCTATCAGCGCGGCAGATCCGGACGACGTACAGCCGGTGCCGCCGCATACGAGCACATGAGCGCGGTATAAGTCCATGTGGCGAACCCCCTTGGTTTGTTGACTTGGTTTGTTGAATCAGCGATCGGCGTTAACCGATCAGTTCCCTTCGGCCGCCCCTATAGTGTACTCCGTGACGATCGAGCCGTTGACGATATGCTCCGCGACGATGCGTCCGACCATGTCAGGCTTGACGTTGACGTAAGTCACCTTCTCCTTATCGGCTGTATATATCTCGACCATCGGCTCTAGGCGGCACATGCCGATGCAGCCGGTCTGGGAGACGGTTACGTCCTTCAGCGCGCGGCGGTTGATCTCCTCTATGAATTGCAGCATTACGGGCCGCGCTCCGGCCGCTATGCCGCAGGTGGCCATGCCGACCACTACGCGCGTGCCGGCGTCGTCGCGGCGCAGGTCTACTTGCGCGCGCGCCTTGTCTCGAATGGCTTGCAGTTCCGCCAGTGTCTTCATACATTACCCTCCCTGATTAAGTCGATGGTTTGGGAATCGATCGCCAGGTATGGCGCGGCGGCTTCGGCCAGCGCTTCCTTGAGCCACGCGATGGCGTCGGGGTCGGATAGAGGCACCCCGTCCAGCACGGTTCGCACCTGCGACGTATCCAGTTCAAACGGATCGCCCACGCCCGTGAACCTTACTGTGTAATTCAGATCGTCGTCGGCCATTAGTATCAGCGTTAGCAGCGTGCCGTCAAGATCGCCCAGCGGCGGTCGGTCGATATGGGACAGGCGCATGGTTATCGTGACGCGGGCGCCCTTGCCCGGCTCGGATTCGATCGTCAGATCACCCTCGGCGGCCCGTGCCCGCTCCAGCATCATCGGCAGACCCAGGCCTACCTTGCGCGTCGTGCGGGTGGTTGTGAAGGGGCTGAGCACCTTCCGGGCAAACTCCCGCGACATGCCGCAGCCGTCGTCCTCGATGACGAGGGTGAGGACGTCGCGCGCTTTATTCATTTCCAGGTATATGCCGATACGCTTCGCCTGCGCGGATACGCTGTTCTGCGCCAGATCAAGAATATGCAGCGATATGTCGCGCATGTTCAGGACGCCTTCGGTGCCCTGTACTTGGCGAGTATGGCGGGGATCTCGTCGGAGGTCAGGCGGCCGTATACCTCCTCGTCGATCATCATGACCGGGGCGAGTCCGCACGCGCCCAGGCAGCGGGTCGCGTTCAGCGTGAACTGGCCGTCATTGGTCGAGTGGCCAACCTTGACGTTCAACTCCGAGGAGAGCCGGTCGAGTATCTTCTGAGCGCCGCGCACGTAGCAGGCGGTACCCAGGCACAGGCCGATGATATGCTCGCCCTGCGCCTCGAGCGCGAACTGCGAGTAGAATGTCGCGACGCCGTAGACCTCCGTGAGTGGCACATCCAGTCCTTTGGCGATCTCTACTTGGACGTCCTGCGGCACGAAACCGAATATGGACTGCGCCTCTTGCAGCACGGGCATCAGCGCGCCGCGCTCGCCTTTATGGTTTTGGATAGCCTCGGCGAGTTTGGCGAACTGTTCCTCGCGTTTGGCTTGCTTGGTTTTAGTATCTGTCATGGTGGCGGGGTCCCTCCTATCGGATGGTTCGATGGTCTAAAGGACATGCTGCATCAACCGTTTTGTACACAGCGTTTTCATTATATCACAATGAGGGTGGGGATGTAAATCGGGTGGAGTGAAAACACAGCGATTCCAAGTTTGGTATTGGCGGCGCGTTCGGAAGGGCGCTTCCATTGCTGCGCCTGCAGGGGCGATTCGACTAAATAATTTTCCCTGCCCGCTTGTCTTGACAGCTTTTCTCTTAATACATATACTGATGACATTCGGCTTGTGCTTATACATGGGGAGGCGTGTGTGGAACTTACAACAACGTTATACGACCGGCACATGGAGGCGGGGGCGCGAATGACGCCGTTTGCTGGGTTTATGATGCCAATCCAATACCCGTCGGGCATTATTACCGAACATACGGCGGTTCGAACGGCGGCTGGCCTGTTCGATGTGTCGCATATGGGCGAGATTCTGGTGGATGGTAAGGGCGCACAGGAATATTTGCAACGCTTGGTGTGCAACGATATATCCGACTTAAACGCGAATGAATGCCACTACTCACCAATTCTTAATGAAAACGGCGGAATAATCGATGATGTTTTAATAGCCAAACTGCACGATGGCCTATACTGTATAATCGCAAACGCTTCCAACGAGGCTAAGGATCTTTCGTGGATGCAGTCGAGGATTTTCGGCAACGTCGCATTGTACAATATCTCTCGCGGCATATCGTCCATTGCAGTGCAAGGCCCGCGTTCCGCCGATGTCCTCTCTCGCCTGATGGAACCGGACGAGATACCTGTGCGTTACTACTCCTTCTTTTCATGGGTATCCGTGGCGGGCGTCGCGTCGTTCGTTAGCCGTACGGGGTATACCGGCGAGGATGGGTTCGAGATATACATGAACAGTAAGGACGCGCCCGCCATATGGGACGCGTTGCTGGAGATGGGAAGAGGGGACGGGCTGATTCCCTGCGGCCTGGGCTGTCGGGACACGCTGCGCTTGGAGGCCGCGATGCCCCTGTACGGCCATGAATTGACGGACGATATCACACCGTTGGAAGCGGGGCTTAACCGCTTCGTTAAAATGGGCAAGACCGACTTCATCGGCAAGGCTGCGCTGGAGATCGCTGGATCGCCCAAACGGCGCCGGGTCGGGTTGCGTATGACGGGACGCGGTATCGCGCGCGAAGGCTGTGTAGTCTATGTTGGCGATAAGGAAATCGGTTTCGTTACGTCGGGCACGCAGCTGCCGACGATGGGTTATGCCGGGGCGATGGCGCTGATCGACGCGGATCATCGAGCGATCGGTACGGTCGTAGAGGTGGATGTGCGCGGCAGGCGGGTATCCGCCGAGGTCGTGAAACTTCCTTTTTATAAAAGAGCCAAAACCGCATGATATTGCGAAACATGGGTTGCGCGCTGCGTATAACGTCTAAATATATAAAAGGAGGCGCCCATGACTTTTCCTAAAAACTTGAGTTACACTAAGTCCCACGAATGGATAGAGGATCTCGGCGGCGGCGCGTACAG
>JAITDK010000182.1 GCA_031282605.1 Oscillospiraceae bacterium | reverse complement strand
TAGAGTCGGTCAAGCTGAGTGACCCGGTCGTGCTGAAGCTGGTCGAGTTTGGCATATTGAAGCATGGCAAGCGTTTCCCATTAAAGAGGCTGGAGAAAACGGCGGTAGAGTGGGCGGAGGCGGGCGTACGTACCGAGAGCGATGCCGAAGCACTCATTGAGCGTGAGGCGGCGGTCGAGCGCGGGTTAAAACAGGTACTGCGCCGCCTGGGTCGGCGCGGCGCACCCAGCGAGGACGACGTCGATTTGTTCGTCAAGTGGACGCGTGATTGGGGCTGCACACTGGAAGCGATACTGGCCGCGTGCGCCGAGACCACAAAGGGCGCGCCGACGATGGCGTACCTGGACGGCATCCTTAAGCGGCAGCACACGCTGGGCAAGCATGACGCGCCGGCGATTCAGGCTCAATGGTCGCGCGAGCGCGAGGAGTCCGACGCCGTGCGCCCCATCCTTGAGGCGATGGGCGTGCGCGGCACCGCGCCTACGAGGGAGTGGGTCAACGCCGTTGAGACCTGGCGCGGACGCGGATTCCCCGCCGGATCATTGTTGATGGCGGCGAGCCAGGTATCGCGCCGCGGCGGCAAGCTGGACGACTTCGAACGGCTGCTGGAGGCATGGCTGCGCCAGGGGCTGACGGATGAGTCGGCGGTAGAGGCGCATCTTACGCGGATACAGGCCGCCAACATGCGGCTGGGCAAACTGTTCCAGCTAGCGGGATGGGATCGTCCGCCCGTGGGGCGCGACCGCGCCGCGCTGGCCGAGTGGAAGTCGCTGGGCATATCGGATGAATTGGTAGAAGTGGCGGCGGAATTCGCGAACGGGGCGAATCAGCCGATACCCTACATGAATAAGCAGCTGCGTGAGTGGCAGGCGGCTGGCGTGGCGAGCGTTGCGCAGGCGCGCGCGGAACACGCGGCGTTTTTGGCGCGGCAGGGCGCGTCCGCTCAGGCGCTCGCGGGCAAGGCTTCTCCCGAAGGCGCGCCGGTCGTGCGTCGTCCGTCGAAAGAGGTCGCCGAACATCGCTACACCCAGCGCGACTATACCGATGAGGACTACGACGCGCTGATGCGAGGCTGGTCCGACTCGGAGGACGCAATATAATGAAAGAACAGATACTGCGCGAACTGGCTGTCGAATATGAGTCGCAGCGCGCGGCGAACCGCGACGAGGAACAGCGGAGGCTGGCGGAAGCGTCCGCGCTCGACCCGATGATAGGCGCGCTGACCGAACGGCGGTTGGAGTTGTTCCTTCAGCGCGTGCGCGCGGCGTTCGACTCGCCAGAACGAGCCATGGAGATATCCAAAGAGCTGGGGCGCGAGCTGGCCGCTATATCGTCCGAACTGCGAAAGCGGCTGAAGGCCGTCGGACTGCCTGAGGATAGGCTTCAACCCGTATATCGGTGCGCGGTCTGCCGCGATCAAGGCTATATCGGCGAACCGATCCGCGAGATGTGCGACTGCCTGAAACAGCGTGTCTACCAGCGATTGTGCCGCGACGACAACCTGGGCGTTCAGACGGACGAGAACTTTGCCGCCTGGAACGAGATGGTCTTCGACCCCACGCCTACCGAGCAGCTGCCCCAAGGCCAGCGCGCCGAGATGCTCAGGCATCGCGCGGCGTGCGAGTCCTACGCGGACTCGTTCCCTCAAACCGAGAAACCCAACCTGCTGTTCCTCGGCCCGTCGGGCGTAGGCAAGACATACATGCTCAACTGCGTGGCGCAGCGGGTTCTTGAGCGGGGATACACGCCATGGAAACTGACCGCCTCGCAGATGATGGCCATACTGCGCGACGCGTATTTCGATCGAGGCGATCCGGAGCGCGCGCGATTGCTCCGCGAATCGCCTCTGCTGATGATCGACGACCTGGGCACCGAACCCATGCAGGAAAACCTGACCGTCACCCAACTGTTCTCGCTGCTCAACGAGCGCGGCGCCAGACGTCAGCATACGATCGTCAGCACCAACCTAACGCCCAAGGAACTGGCGCTGCGGTATACCGAGCGCGTATTCTCCAGACTGTTCGACAAACGCTTGACCCGTGTGCTACAATTCAGGGGTGCGGACGCGCGGATGCTCCGCGCTTAAGGATAATCATATAGGAGGGTGTTCTATGGATCTGCTGCCAGTATTGGAACGTTATGGATTGATTCCCGCCGTCAAGGTCAGCGACGCCGCGGACGCCGTACCCATAGTCGAGGCGTTGACCCGAGGCGGTCTGCCGGTCGCGGAGTTCACATTCCGCACCCCCGCCGCAGAGGAAGCGATCAAGCGAGCGGCGGAGGCGCTGCCCGATCTGGTTCTTGGCGCGGGCACGGTGCTGACCGTCGAACAGGCGGAGCGCGCCGTCAAGGCCGGTGCGAAGTACATCGTCGCGCCGGGATTCAACCCAAAGGTCGTCGGTTGGTGTATAGAGAATGGCATAACGGTGCTGCCCGGAGTCGCGTCCGGCTCGGAGATCGAGACCGCGCAGGAGATGGGCATCAAGGCCGTGAAGTTCTTCCCGGCGGAGCAGTTAGGCGGACTGGCCGCGATAAAGGCGCTCAGCGGACCATACTTCGATATGAAGTTCGTGCCGACGGGCGGCGTCAGCGAGAAGAATGTCGCCGACTACCTCGCGTTTCCGAAGGTGCTGGCGTGCGGCGGCAGCTGGTTCACTAAGGACGAATACGTCGCGGCGAAGGCGTGGGACAAGGTCGAGGCCGCCGCGCGCGCGGCGGTTGCGATCACGCTGGGCTTCGAAGTAACCCACGTGGGCGTCAACGCGAACGACGCAGCGGAGGCCGCGAAGGTCGCGAAGAGGTTCAGCGCGCTGTTCGGCTGGCCTGTGCGCGTCACCAGCGCGAGCGTGTTCAGCGGCGCGGGCATAGAGGTGATGAGCGGAGGCGGGCGCGGCAAGCTGGGTCACATATCCGTCGGCGTGAATAGCCTGCCGCGTGCCAAGGCGCATCTCGAGGCCCTGGGTGTGACGTTCGCGCCGTCCGCGCCCGGCTCCAAGGCCCTGTATATGGAAGAAGAGATCGGCGGGTTCGCGGTGCATCTGCTGCAGAAGTAAAGTGAGGGTATTGCATTGAAACCATTCATGGATCAAAACTTCCTGTTGGCTACTCCGACGGCGCGGACGCTGTTCCACGACGTGGCGGAAGGCGCTCCTATATGCGATTTTCACTGCCATATCCCGCCCAAGCAGATCGCGGAGAACAAGCCCTTCCGCTCGATAACCGAGGCGTGGCTGGGCGGGGATCATTATAAGTGGCGCGCGATGCGCATAGCGGGCGTGCCGGAGCGCAGAATCACCGGCGACGCGTCCGATCTGGAGAAGTTCGAGGCGTACGCGGCCGTCGTCGAGAAGGCGATTGGAAACCCTCTCTACCATTGGACGCACCTGGAGCTGCAGCGTTACTTCGGCGTAGAGGAGCCGCTGACCTCGCGCAACGCGACCTCGATATTCGAGCGTTGCAACGCCCTGCTCGACGACGGTATGCGCCCGCAGGAGTTGATTGCGCGCAGCAACGTACGGCTGCTATGCACGACGGACGACCCGATAGACAACCTTGAATGGCATGAGCGTCTGTCCGTGCGGAACGACAGCGGCGCGGCGATCCTTCCGGCGTTCAGGCCAGACAAGGCGTTGAACCCGGTCGCTGCGGATTACGCGGCTTATTTGGAGAACCTGAAGGAGGCCAGCGGGGACGCCATCGGCTCGTTCGCTGATTTGAAGGGCGCTCTAGTCAAGCGGATCGATTACTTCCATGAACACGGATGCCGATTGAGCGACCACGCGCTGGATATCGTATCATACGCGTGGGCGGACGAATCCAAGCTGGACTCAATATTGAATGACGCGGCGTCCGGGAAGCTCGTCTCCCAGGAATCGCTGGCGCAGTTCCGCACGGCGTTGCTGAAGTTCCTCTCGGAGGAATACTTGAGGCGCGGCTGGACGATGCAGCTGCATATCGGCGCGATACGTAATATAAACGCCCCCATGTTTGCCGCGCTCGGTCCGGACGTAGGCTGCGACGCGATGAACGACCTTCCGATCGCAATCCCGCTCGCCGCCCTGCTCAACATAATGAGCGAAGATCAGCCGCTGCCGCGAACGCTGTTATACAGCCTCAATGATAAGGACAACTACACGTTGAACGTAATCGCCGGCGCGCTGCAGCGCGACGGTCGCGCGTCCCATGTCGCGATGGGTCC
>JAITDK010000087.1 GCA_031282605.1 Oscillospiraceae bacterium | reverse complement strand
GATATCATGGCTGTCCTTTGCGGTTTGTCCGGCGGCTCGGCGCAGGACGTGATTATCGCGGTGCTGTCGGCAGACCTGGAGAAAGAAAGCAACGCCGCCCTCGTAAACATTGAAAAGTTCGGCAGCATCGAGGCGTTCTGGCAATTGGCGCAAAAATACACGGGCTATGCCTATGCGGAGGACAGGCCGCTTTCCGAGTTCGCGGCGCATATTTTGCTGACCGCCTTGTCCCAAACAATGCCGATTCAAGTGTTAAAAGGCTTGGAACGGTTTATTTCCGATTCCTGCAAAGCCTACTGTTATCAGCTGGTACACGAATGGCGGCGCGGCGACGGGCGTGACGGCCTCGCGGACATTTGCCGTACCGTAGAACGCGAACTGCGCCTTGCCAGCCGTTTTGACAAAACCGAGATTGCAATCCTCTTAAAGAGCGACACGTTCCCCGCCATCAACGAGAGCGTCTTAAAACGCTTCTTTACCGAGATCGGCGAGAATGTGGTCAAGGTGGGGGCAATCCTCGAAGCCGTCGAAAACCGCCGCGCCGCCGCTTGGTACGACGAAACTGCGGACTATATGGAGAGCCTGTATTACATAGTCAAAATGCAGGAATTCTACCTCGCCCACGCCGGCGGCTTCCATATCGTCGAGCCGGCGAGGGTTTGGAGGCTGTACACGAAAGACGCCTACAAGATGGACAGCCACTACCGGCACTTCCATTTTCGTTTCGGAAACACCCTAAAAGCCCCGAACGCCCTCTTGGAGGACGCCTTGAGGAAATGCTCTGATTTCGTCGAGGGCTTGTACCGCGAGTGGTTCCTAAGAGGGCTGACCCAGGCTTGGACAAACTCCATAGCGGGCGATATGGAGTCGCTCGGTTATGTTTCAGAAATAGACAAACAGCGGGAGTTCTACCGCCGATATGTGTCTTCAAACGTGAGCAAGGGGAACCGCACCTTTGTGATCATCTCCGACGCCCTGCGATACGAGGTCGCCGCCGAACTCGCCGAACACCTAAGCCGCGCCACCAATGGCAAGGCTGCCCTCGAAGCCGTGCAATCCGTTTTCCCCGGCGTCACCAAGTTTGGGATGGCGGCGCTGCTGCCCGGCAAGGAACTCTCCGCAGTCCAGAAAAACGGAAGGCTAGACGTGCTGACGGATGGCGCGCCAACCGACAGCACCGCCAAACGCTTCAGCCTGCTCACGCTTGCAAACGCCAACAGTGTGGCTTTAACTTACAAAGACTTCATCCGGATGAGCAAGCGGGAACGCCGTGAGGCATGCGGCGGCAAGGACATCATCTATATCTACCACAACACTATTGACGCTCTAGGCGACAAAGCCGCCACTGAAACGAGGGTGTTCGAGGCTTGCGAAACCGCCATCAGCGAAATCAAGAGCATTGTTGACCGCATCGTGAATGACCTGAGCGGCATCCACGTTTATATCACCGCCGACCACGGCTTCCTATATACCTATAAGCCGTTGGACGAGAGCCAGAAACTGAGCCGCCAGACATTTGACGGCGAGGTGCTGGAATTAGGCAGGCGTTACGCCCTTGTAACGCCCGAAACCACCGCCGAGTATCTCTTGCCCGTCAAGACAGAACGGGAAATCGGCGGCACACCGATGAAGGGTTACGCGCCGCAGGACACCGTCCGCATCAAGGTTCAAGGCGGAGGCGAGAACTACGTCCACGGCGGCGTCAGCCTGCAGGAAATGGCCGTGCCGGTCATCATCTACAAGGGAATGAGGAAAGACTACAAGAAGTATGTCAAGGTGCAGAACCCCGGCCTGTCGCTCATCTCCGAGAGCCGCAAAGTCTCAAACCTGATGTTCTCGCTGGACTTCCTGCAAAAGCAGCCCATCGGCGAAAAGGTGCAGCCGTGCAGCTACGCGCTTCAGTTCACCGATGAGGCGGGCGTCCCCGTCAGCGCCGCACAGACGGTTATCGCTGACAAGACCAGCGCCAACGCCTCAGAGCGGGTGTTCCGCGTGATGTTCACCCTGAAACAGCAAGCGTATAACAAGGGCAAAGTATACAGGCTTGTCATCAAGAACGACACCGACGTTCCCGAAGAGGCGGAGTTCCGCTTTGACATTGCCTTTGCCGACGACTTCGGCTTTGACTTGTAGGAAAAACTAAGGAACTATCTATAATGAAATTGGACATTTAGTCCATATTCCTGCCTATCGTATAGTTCCATTCCCCGTGGAAGGCATCCTTGGTGATACTGATGGGTTCAAACCGAAAACGCCGTATATCCCGAATGGCGTCGCCTGTCCAAGCAGCAGCGCTCAGCGTGAAGCGGGCGCGTATCTGCAGAATCCCGGAGGGATCCTTTCCTGCCCAGGTAGGGGAAGTCATGGTCAAGCATCTCTGCCGGCGACTTGTGAAGCCGATACGTTTTGCCTCCGGGCGGTATGCTAGGCGGCCTTGCGCTATCATCCATCATACCGCCCTTAAATCCCGCGTAACGTTCCGCAGCCATTTGCGCTGGTTAAACCGCCAATACCCGAAGAACAGCTTGACCACTTCTTCCAGGTTCATCAGCGCGTAAACGACCAGCACAGGCGCGCCAAACACCAGCCCGGCCAGCGCGGACGCCGGGAGCGCAACCGCGTACATCGCGCTAAGGTCGAGGATGGCGCCCGCGCGCACATCCCCGCCGCCGCGCAGCACGCCCACTATGTTACAGGTATTGAACGCCTTGAACGGTGTGGCGATCGAGAGGAATATCAGCATCTTGCCGCCTATCCTGCGCGTCTCCTCCGTTGCGCCGAACAGCGGAAACAACACCGGCTCCACCAGCGTGAGCGACAGCGCCATCATCAGCGCTCCCGCCGCCAACCCCAGCAGGAACGTAACCAGCAGCATGGTTGTTCCCGCCGTTCGGGCAGCCTCAGGGTCGCCCGCACCCAGAGGCTTGCCGACCAGTATAGCCGCCGCGCTGCCCGCTCCGAAGTACGCGGCGGATAGCACGCGCTCGATTGTAAGCGTGATCGTGTAAGCGGCTATGCCCGATACCGCATCCGGCATATGCCCGATTATGACCGCGTAGAACGAAAACCCGACCCCCCAGACTGCGTCGTTGACGATTACTGGCACAGAGTATTTCAGGAAATCCTTGAATATAGCAACGCCGGGACGCAGTATCGCTCGGAAGTCCAACCGGAAACTCGATCGCGCCCGCGCGTAATACGCTGTGATCAGGAACTCCGCGACGCGTGATGTTACTGTAGCCAGCGCAGCGCCTTCAATCCCCATCGCGGGGAAGCCCAGCTTCCCGAATATCATCACCCAGTTCAGGAATGTGTTGAGCGCCATTGATACGACGAGTATGTTCATACCCAACCGCGTGTTGCCCATGGATCGCTGTACGGCAATATACATCATAGTTATACTATTAAAAACGTATGACACGGCCACCACTCGGGCATAACGCGCGGCCAGCGGCAGCAGCTGCGGATCGTTGGTAGTGAAGCCGTATATTTGCGTGGGGAACAGCATTATCGCCGTTGACATCAAAAGGCTGACAGCCAGAGCGATGGCCGCGCCTATACCGAATATCCGGTTTATCGCGTTCTCATCGCGTTTACCCCAATACTGGCTGATAAGCACCATGCCGCCGCTTTGCAAGCCGACGTTGAGCAGCATCACAATGAAGAACACCGTATTGGCCAGCGTCACGCCGCCCAGCGCTTCCTCGCCGAGCGCGCCGACCATGAACGTATCGAGCATGGACAACGAGTTGTTGATGAGATTCTGCAGGACCATCGGCACGGCGAGTACCATTAGTTTCCGGTAAAAGTGTTTGTCCCTCGATATGTAATTCAATTTCGAAGCACATCCTTTTGATTGCTTGCGGCTGTCCGCAGCGGTTTCCCGTCAGGAGGCTGCGCGGCTGCTTGCCAACCTACCACACTATACAATAAACCGCAAACAATAGCCAACCGGCGCGTACGGCGCGCTGACGAGCCGCCGCGTTAAGCAAGGCCGTCCCTTGTTTCACCAAGTCGTCATACCGCTATTGGGGCTGCTTGTCTGCAGTGGGAATATTAACCCGCAACGCGCCGCTTCTTGTTTCCGGCTTGATTCCGGCGTGGTTTTCGGTTAAACTATATCGGACGGAGGGTGTATGCGCAGGACTGACAAGCCAATTCGCAGATTCATTTACCACGCGGTATTCGTCGCGCTGTGCGCGCTGCTGGGCTTGGCCGGAACGGGATCGACTGAATCCATGCCAGCTGGCACCGTGACGCGCAGTTCCGACCTGCCGTGGTACGGCACCGCCGCCCACGCCGCGAATATGGATCGATTCGAGCGGATACTGCGCGAATATCAAACGGTCGGCGCGTCGATAGTTCTGATCAAGGACGGGCGGATAGTGGACGCGTACAATTATGGCCGGGCAAACCGCGGCGATAACATACCCGTTACCGACGATACGCTGTTCCGCGTCGCGTCTATTACGAAGATGGTCACGACGGTAGGGTTTATGCGGCTGTGGGAGATGGGGAACTTCAATCTGGACGACGACATAGGCGGCCATTATGATTTTCCTATACGCAACCCGTATTATCCCGACGATCCGATAACGTTCAGGCAGGTGATGACCCATACCGCGTCGCTTTTGGACGGCGGGCATTACTACCGCGCGCTGAACGGCGACATTGTCAGCCTGCAGAGCGTCTTCACGGGCAATTACGCTGCGACTGATTTCCAGCGCCGCAGGCCGGGCACATACTACGCGTACTCCAACTTCGGCGGCAGCCTGCTCGGCTCGATGATAGAGCTGTTCACCGGCATGACAGCCGACGAATGGATGAACTACGCGGTTTACCGCAAGCTGGGCGTCACCGCGTCGTACTTTACGCCGAACCTGCCCGCGGACGCGCGGATCGCGCGCATATATAACGGACCCGACATGACGATGGATAGCATGGCGCTGACTGACGGCGATATGGTGGACGATCCATTGTATCATTATACAAGTACGGCCGGCTCGCTGTCGATCAGCGCGATCGACCTGGCCAAGATTATGATACCGCTGATGGGCGACGGTACGTTCGACGGCGTCCGCGTCCTGAGCCAATCGACGGTCGAGACGATACGCACGCCTCAGAACTCGATCGGCTCGGTGTTAATCGACACAAACCGCGGCCTTAACTTAAACATATATAAGGACGTGATCGTCAGCGGACGCACTATGTACGGCCATCAAGGCAAGGCGTACGGCGCGATCTGCGCGGCATACTTCGATCCGACGGATCAGTCGGGCGTGGTGCTGCTGACCAACGGCTGCGACGATTCGACGTTCAACTCGGTGGCGCGGATTGCGCGGGCGGTTATCTCGGCGGCGTATGAGATGATGTTTTGATGAAGGAGCGTTTAACGCCGCCGATGCTGGAGATGGCCGAGCTTCATCGAGACAGGCTTCGCTTCCATATGCCGGGTCACAAGGGCAAGCCGCTGCCGTATCCGCTGCCCATCGACTGCGATCTGACGGAAATACCCGGTACGGACGATCTATACCACCCCGGCGGAGCGATCGACAAAGCGCAGGCCGCGGCGGCAAGGAGCGCTCACGCCGGTCGGTCGATAATGCTGACCAACGGTTCGACGGCTGGCGTACTGACGATGATCATGTACGCCGCGCCGAAGGGAAGCGCGCTGTTGCTGTCGCGGAACGCGCACCGCAGCGCGGGGAACGCTTGCGCGCTGGCTGGGATTGAGCCTGTGTACGTCGATCGGCAGGACAGCCGCGGCGTTTTAACGCCGCCCAGCCCTGACGAATGGATCGAAGCGATACGCAATCACCCGGACGCGCAAGCCGTGCTCGTCACATCGCCGGATTATTACGGAATGGTGACGCCGCTCGCCGGTATTGCGGGTGAAGCGCGGCGGTTAGGTATACGGTTGCTGGTGGATCAGGCTCACGGCGCGCATTGGAATTGGTGGGATGAACCCGTGTGCGCGGGATTGAGCGGCGCGTGCATGTGGGTGCAAAGCGCGCACAAGACGCTCCCCGCGCCTGGACAGGCCGCGTGGCTGCACTTGAAGGCGGGCGAGGATGCGGAGCGCGCGAGAGGCATACTGGCGCGGATACAGACGTCGAGTCCGTCATACCTGTTCATGACCGCGCTGGATTGCGTGCGGGCATGGATGGACGAGTATGGAGCGGGGGCGCTGGAGCGGCTGAAGAATATGATTCCGGCGCGCTGGCCGGACGGGATAGTCGATCCGCGCGAAGGAGAGCGTGATCCTACGCGGATAGTGTTGGACGTCGCCGGACGCGGATTAACAGGGTTCGAGGCGCAAGGGCGATTGTCTGAACTGGGCGTTGATATAGAGCTGGCCGACGAGCGGCGGATCGTATTGATCGCGTCGGTCGCGGACGAACCGGGCGATTTCGACAGACTGGCGGACGCGGTCAATATATTGTAATAACGGAGGCATTCATGCAACTAACCTCGCTGCGTTATGACGTGATACTGTTCGACCTTGATGGGACGCTGACAGATTCGTATCCCGGCGTCACCGGATCGGTCAAGGCGGCTATCGGCGGTATGGGTCTGGATCAGCCGGATGTGGAGGCGCTGCGCTCGTTCATGGGTCCTCCACTGTCGGAATCCTTCAAGAGGGTGTACGGCCAGCTGACGCAGGAGGAAGTGGATCACTGCATAGCGCTGTACCGGGACGATTTCACCGTGAACGGGATATATAATAACCGCGTGTATACGGGGATACCGCACCTGCTGCGGCGGCTGAAGGCGATGGATGTGGCGTGTGTGGTGGCCACGTCTAAACCGACGGTGTACGCGCGCCGGGTACTGGAGTATTTCGGGCTGCTGGAAATGTTCGACGCCGTAATAGGCGTGGAGCTGGACGAACGGGAGCATGATAAGGCGGACGTGGTCAGAGCCGCGCTGCCCGCGCATTATCGGCGCGCGGCGATGGTGGGCGACAGGCATTATGATATGCGCGCGGCAAAGGCTAACAATATCGACGCGATCGGCGTGCTGTATGGTTACGGGGATCGCGCGGAGCTGATCGAGACGGGCGCGGACGCTATAGCGGAGGATGTGCCGGCTCTGGCAAGGATGCTTTGCGGGGATAGCGCGGCGTCGGAGGGATTGTTTATCACGGTGGAGGGATTGGACGGCGCGGGGAAGACGACGCAGATGCCATTGCTGACAAAGCGCCTGGAGCGAATGGGTTTCGAGGTAGTGACGACGAGAGAGCCTGGGGGGACGCCGTTGTCAGAGTTGATTAGCAGTATGCTGAAAGACACGGCGAGTACGGGGATGGCGGCGGAGACGGAGGCGTATTTGTTTGCGGCGAGCCGCGCGCAGAACGTGCGCGAGGTGATAGCGCCGGCGCTGGCGAGAGGCGCGGTGGTCATCAGCGATAGATTTGTTGATTCGTCGGTGGCGTATCAAGGCGGCGGGCGTGAACTGGGTCTGAGGAAAGTGCAGCAGATCAACGAGATGGCGGTAGGCGTGTGCATACCGGACTTGACGCTGCTGTTAATGGTGGATTTGCAGACCGCGCTGCTGAGGCGCGGCAGCGCGACGAGGCTCGATCGGATAGAGCGTGCGGGCGAGGCGTTCTTCACGCGGGTATACGACGCTTTCGTGCAGATAGGCCGGGAAGAGCCGGACAGGGTAAAGTTCGTCGACGCGAGCGCGGATGTAAAATCGGTTACGCAGGAGGTTCAAAGCTTGGCCGAGACGGCGCTGCGCGCTCACCTGTTATCCACGCCGGCCAAGCGGCAGGAACCGTCCGCCGCGGATTCGGAGGATTAACAGCCCGGATAAGGATTAATCCGCCGCCGCAGTCCATCGTCCCGCAGCGATGACCCCCACGCGTAAAGGTATAAGGAGCCGCAAAACTATGCAAGTCATTCCCCAAACGCAGCGCCCCGGACTCGCGCTCGCACCATGTTAGATTCAGCCGCCACGATAATAGCGGGCATGTCCGGCGGCGTAGACTCCGCCGTCGCCGCGCTGCTGCTGCATCGGGAAGGCGTCCCGGTCGTTGGCGTGTTCATGAAGAACTGGGATGAACAGGACGCCGACGGGCATTGCACCTCCGATCAAGATTGGGCGGACGTGCGAGGCGCGTGCGACAAGATAGGCATCCCGTACTATAGCGTAAGCTTCACCAAGCAATATTGGGATAACGTATTCTCGTTATGCCTGGATGAATTCAAGAAAGGGCGCACACCGAACCCCGACGTGCTGTGCAACCGAGAGATAAAGTTCAAGGTATTCTTGGAATACGCGCTGAAGGTGGGGGGCGTCGGTATCGCGACGGGTCACTTCTGCCGGACGAATGCCGAAGGCGCGCTGCTGCGCGGCATAGATCCGATGAAGGATCAGAGCTACTTTCTATATATGTTGAAAAGCGATCAACTCAAGCGAGCGCAGTTCCCTGTCGGAGGATTGACGAAAGCGCAAGTGCGCGGAATAGCGAGAGAGGCGGGGCTGTCCGTTGCGGAGAAACGCGACTCGACGGGCGTATGCTTCATAGGGGAGAGGCGATTCAAGGAATTCCTGCAGAGATATCTGCCCGCGCAGCCGGGACCAATGCGCGATCGCGCGACCGGCGAAACGATAGGACGTCACGACGGATTGATGTATTATACATTGGGACAGCGGCGCGGGCTGGGCGTTGGGGGATGCAAGAACGGCGGCGAAGGCCGATGGTTCGTGATAAACAAGGAACTGAACACCAATACCCTGTGGGTGACGCAAGGCTTGGATGCGCCGGAGCTATACTCGCGGGTAGCGTTGTGCGCCGAATCCACGTGGATAGCGGGCGATCCGCCGGCGACGGAGTTTCGGTGCGCCGCGAAGTTCAGATACAGGCAGGAGGATCAAGCCGTGCGCGTTATGGTCGAGACGGACGGACTGACGGTCGAGTCCGACGTCAAGCAGCGCGCGTTAACGCCGGGGCAGTCGGTAGTGTTCTACGACGGCGATATGTGCCTGGGCGGGGCGATAGTGGACACGGCGATATAATACGGTGATTATAATACGTTGATTATGATACGGCGCAATGAATCGAGGCGATCATGCGGATACATCCAATCGGCGAGGCCGGTGTGGTCGAAGAGACCGAGTCAAGGGATCCGAACGACTTCTCGCGAGGCGGAATACCGCAGGCGATACTGCGCATGGCGTTTCCGCTGATCCTGGCGCAGGTGCTGAACGTTCTGTACAACATTGTCGACCGAATGTATATAGGGCGCATCCCCGGCTCGGGTCGCGACGCGCTGACCGGACTGGGCGTGTGCTTCCCTATTATAACGCTGATAAACGCGTTCGCCGTGCTGGCCGGAAACGGCGGAGCGCCGCTGGCGTCAATCGAGCGCGGCGCGGGCAATCTGCTCGGGGCGCGGCGCATTATGGGCAACTCGTTCACGCTGCTGATTATGTTTGGCGTATCCTGCACGGCGCTGTTCTTTAGCATAAAGGAGATAGTGCTGACCACGTTTGGCGCGAGCGCGGTTACGCTGCCATACGCCGACGAGTATCTGTCGATATTCCTGATGGGTACGCCGGCCGTTATGGTCGCTGTCGGTATGAACCCATTTATAAATATGCAGGGCTTCGCGAAGGCCGGAATGATGACTGTCGCAGCGGGTGCGCTGTTGAACGCGGCGCTCGATCCGCTGTTCATATTCGCGTTCGGGATGGGCGTGCGCGGCGCGGCGCTGGCCAGCGTTATAAGCCAGTATGTCAGCGCGGCGTGGGCGCTGCGGTTCCTGACGGGCGGGAGGGTCACGTTAAAACTGCGGCTGGCCGAGATGAAGCCCGACTTTGAGATAATTAAGAGGATACTGACGCTGGGATTCAGTAACTTCGTGATGTCGCTGACGGAGAGCGCGGTTCAGCTAACGTTGAACAGCACGCTGGCGCTGTTCGGCGGCGATCTGTATGTCGGGGTAATGACGGTCGTAAATTCGGTCAGGCAGGTAGTGATGCTGCCCGCTTCAGGTTTCAGCCAAGCCGCGTCGCCCGTTATAGGCTTCAATTATGGCGCGAAGAAGTATAGCCGAGTCAAGGCGGCGGTACGGTTCATGATGATCGGATGCTTCTCGTACTCAATATTGGCGTGGGCGCTGACCATGCTGGCTCCGGCCGCGTTGATTCGCGTATTCAATAAGGATCCGGCGCTCATCGAGGCGGGCGTCACGTCGGCCAGGCAGTACTTCGCGCTGTTCTTCGTTATCAGCCTGCAGATGGTCGGCCAGAACGGCTTCCTCTCGCTGGGCAAGGCTAGACACGCCATCTTTTTTTCATTCCTGCGTAAGGGCGTTATTGTTATACCAATGGCGCTGCTGCTGCCGCGGTTGGGGTTAGGGGTGGCGGGGGTATTCCTGGCTGAGCCTATATCGGATGTGGTAGGGAGCACGGCGTGTTTTGTGACGTTCATGCTGACGCAGTGGCGGATGCTGACCAGGGAGGAGAAGGCGGCGGATGGATCTTCCTCCGGCGGCGTAACGCTCCCCCCTTCGGCGAATTCACGCTGAGACGAGCTGATGTTGATAAGAAAAAACATTGACGCACGCCGTAAAAAAAGCTATAATACGACGCAGTGCGGCATAAACCGCAGGGATTGCGCGTTGATTCGCGTCAAGACACGGGTAGATTCGCGGTAAGGCGCGCGCCGTTCGCGGCGTTAACCTCGGGCGAATGGACAAGAGAGATTTGGCGCATCTTACATGAATGGGAACTATTCGGGAACGGATCCGCCGCGAATGATTCCGGCGAGTCCTGGATACCGGATGAAATAAAACGTCAACGATTCGGAGTGATACGTCGATGGCCAAGCCTAATGCCCAGAAATCAAAGAACCCGCTGTCAAACGCGTTCAGCGGCAATCGCGCGTCTCGCGCGGGCGGGATGAACAAACGTACGCGCAACATCGTTATCCTGGCCGCGCTGCTGGTAGTGGCGGCCGTCGTCATGACGCTCGCGTTGACGGGCGCGCGTTTCGGCCCGGGGGGGCTGTACATACTGCACCCGTGGGCGGACGTGATCAATCTGGGGCTGGATCTGCGCGGCGGCGTATATACGGTGTATCGCGGCATCGATCCGGGCGACGGCACGTTCGATTCGCTGATGGACGGCACGGTCAACGTGCTCTCCAACCGCTTGACGGCGCAGGGGTATACCGAGGCCGCGGTTGTGCGGCAGGGCGCCGATCGTATCCGCATAGAGATACCGGCCATCTCCGACCCTCAAGAAATACTGAACATAATCGGCACGCCCGCCGTGCTGCAGTTTTACGACGCCGACGGGAACCTAATTATGGAGGGCAAGGACGTCAAGACCGCGCGCGCGGCGTTGGTGGACAATCAACCCGTGGTCGCGTTCGAACTGACGGACGAGGGCGCTGTTAAGTTCTCTACGGCAACCCAGGCGAATATCGGCAAAACCATATCCATCCAATTGGACGGGCGCGTGATCTCATCGCCGAGGGTCAACTCCGCGATAACCGGAGGCTCCGGCTATATAGAGGGGATGAGCGGCGCGGATGAAGCCAACCAACTCGCGCTGCTGATCCAGTCCGGCGCGCTGCCGCTGACCATCGAGCAGCTGGAAGTCTCCGCCATATCCGCCACGCTGGGCGTCGAGGCGCTCAGCCGCGCCGTGCTGGCCGGGGCGATCGCGCTGGCTATAATACTGATATTCATGGCCGTGTTCTATAGGTTGAGCGGCGTAGTCGCGGATATCGCGCTGATACTCTACCTGCTGGCGTTCTTCTTCGTACTGGCCAACAGCATGATACAGCTGACGCTGGCCGGCGTGCTGGGCGTGGTGCTGGGCATAGGCATGGCCGTTGACGCGAACGTGGTCATATTCGAACGTATAAAGGAAGAACTTCGCAGAGGCCGCCCATTAACGCTGGCCGTGCGCGCGGGATTCTCCAACGCGATGTCGGCGGTGCTGGACTCCAACATTACCACGCTGATCGCGGCGTTCGTGCTGATGATATTCGGCACGGGCACTGTCAAGGGTTTTGCGAATACGCTGGCCATCAGCGTCGTCATATCAATGATAACCGCCGTGTTCGTTACGCGAGGCCTACTCTATCTGCTGATAAACATCGTCGGCTCGGATAAGCCGCAGCTGTTCGCGTCGGTCAGCGTCGGCGGAGCGAAGCGTGCCGTACCCAATTTCCTGCGCAACCACGCGCGGCAGTGCATTATCGCCGTTGGCGCGGTCGTGGTCGTCGCTTTGGTGATGTCCGTGGCCGGAGCCGGGCTGAATATCGGCATCGACTTCACCGGCGGGGTGTTGATGAAGTACGAGATGGGTCAGGAATTCGACGTGGACGCGGTTGAGCGTGCTGTCGGCGAAGCGGGCTATGAAGAGGCGCCCCAGATCGCTAAGTCCGGCGCGGACGGAACCGAGGCGCAGATTCGCATCAAGGACGTCGACGGCTTTGATGATTTCCGCGCAAGGCTCGAAGAAAACATGCGCGCGGAGTATCCTGATGTGAAATATCTCTCCGTGGATCGCATAGGCGCGGTGGCGGGGAGGCAGCTCGTATCCAACGCCATATCGTCCGTATTGCTGGCAGCCGCGTTGATGCTGGTGTATATCGCCATACGGTTCGATCTGTTCTCCGGTATGGCGGCCGTGATAGGGCTGGCTATAGACGTCGGGGTGATGGTATCGTTTATGGTGTTCTTCAGATCATTCGTCCAGATCAACTCGACGTTTATCGCGGCGTGCCTGACCATCGTCGGGTATTCGATCAACAACACGATCATACTGTTCGACCGCATTCGCGAGAATCAGCGCAAGGCCGACTCTCGCGGCAGCTCGCGCATGGAAATGGTCACGCTCTCGGTGCAAGAGACGATAAGCCGCACGACGAATACGACGCTGACGACGCTGATCGCGATAGTCACGCTATATATGCTGGGCGTGACCAGCACGCGTGAGTTCGCGCTGCCGCTGATCGTCGGCATATTCGGCGGCCTGTTCTCCTCGACCAAGATCAACGGTTATGTATGGGCGTGGCTGGTCGAGCGCGGCAAGAGCTGGCGCCTGTTTAACAAGGGATCGGTTGCGAAGAAGGCCGCGAAGCGCGCGTAAACATCTAAAAACCTTTTCGCTTGAACGCGCGGAAAGGTTTTTTTGTATTCATCGGAGGTATAGTGCTCAGACTGATTCAACGTTTCGTGCCGGAAGCAGCGGTCGGCGAACTGACGGAGTCCGGGTATCCAATGGCGCTGGCGCGGCTGCTGGCTCGTCATGGCGTTGAGACGCCGGAACAGGCGCACGCGTTCCTGAACCCGTCGGCGGAACAGCTGCGCGATCCGTTCGTACTGACTGGGATGCTTCGCGCGACTGAGGTAATCGGCCAGGCCGTAAACGCCGGAGAACGCCTCACGGTATTTGGCGATTATGACGTGGACGGGATATGCGCCGCCGCGTTGCTCAGCGAGGCGTTGATCCGCCACGGCGCGAACGTATCGGTGCACATACCCGAACGTCACGGCGAAGGCTACGGCTTGACGATACCCGCGCTTGAGCGGCTGCGGCTCGACTGCGACCTGCTGATTACGGTAGACTGCGGGATAACGGCGGTCGATGAAGCGCAATGGGCCAGGGCGAACGGTTTGCGGATGGTCATCACCGATCACCATGAACCGCTTGACACCCTGCCATGCTGCGAGGCGTTGGTAGATCCGGCGATTGATACGCCGAAGGGCTCGCCGCTGTGCGGAGCGGGCGTGGCGTTCAAGTTGGTGCAAGCGCTGTACGGCTGGAGCGAGGCGTCGCGGGCGCTTGACTTGGCGGCTTTGGCCACGGTCGCCGACCTTGTGCCGCTGTTGGGCGAGAATCGCGTTATCGTCGCGCTGGGTTTAGAGGCGATACGACGCACCGAGCGTGTCGGGCTGCGCGCGCTGATCGGCGCCGCCGGGTTGAAGGGTAAGCCGCTGAACGCGGGGTATGTGGGTTTCCAGCTCGCGCCGAGGCTGAATTCGGCGGGTCGTATAGGCAGTGCGGCGCGCGGCATAGATCTGCTGCTGACACGGGATCAGGATGAGGCGCGCGAGATCGCCGACGAGCTCAACGCTAATAACGAGCGCCGCCAGACTATCCAACGCACTCTGACGAAAGAAGCGGAAAAGCGCGTCTTAGAGATAACCGACTTCCGGCGCGACAGGCTTATCGCGCCCGACGGTTTCGGCTGGAATACCGGCGTGATCGGGCTGGCCGCGTCCACGCTGACGGATAAGTACCATCTGCCCGCGATCGTATTCAGCGTGGATGAGAAGGATGGCGCGCTTATCGCCGTCGGCTCCGCGCGGTCGATACCGGGCGTTCATATACAGCGCGCGATGTTTACTTGCCGGGATCTGTTCACACGGTTCGGCGGTCATGCCCAGGCGGCCGGATGCACGCTCCCCGCCGAGCGTTTGCCCGAACTGCGCGAGCGGCTGAACCGCGCTATTATTGAGCAGGCCGAACCCGAGACATTCATACCCAGCGAGCGTTACGACGCGGTGATCGCGCTGCGCGATATAACCATACAATTCATTGAAACGCTCAAGCGGTTAGAGCCGCACGGGATTGGTAACCCCACGCCCACGTTCCTCATTAACGACGCTCGAACCGCAGGCGCCAAAAAAGTAGGTTCGGACAGGCGGCACCTGAAACTGCGCCTGTTCCAGGACGAAGTCGGCGTGGATGGCATCGCGTTCGGTCAGGCTGAACAGTATGACGACAGTCTGGGGGATCTGCCCGACCGGATGGACGCGCTGGTTCACTGCTCAATCAATGAGTATATGGGCGCGCGCGCCGTGCAGTTTATCGGACAGCGATTGCTGCCGTCTTCGCCGCTGGACGCGTTCGAGCAAAGATGCCAGGCTATGCGCGGGCGGTTTGAGAGGGCGCTGGCAGGGATGATAATGGAACCGCCGCAGTCCGTGCCGGATGTGTATCCTTTGACGCAAGCGGAGTTAAGGGGGTTGGTGTCGGACGCGATTCGCGCGGATCATCAAGGCGTGCTGCTCGTTTCCCGTACATTGGCCGCCGCGCTGGATTGGATTGAATGGCTGAGGCGTTCGGGCTTGGCGAACCGGATTGATTGCGTGACGACAGCGCCGAGTGATCCGCGCGCATTCCATACCCTGGCGGCGCTGCCGTCCCTTACGGAATTGAGCGTACGCTATGACCGTGTAGCCTTCTTGGATTTACCACCCAATAGCGGCGAGCTTGAGATCATTCGGAATGCGTGTCCTGGCGCGCTCATATGGTTGGATGAGGACGCGCAGGATTGGGAAGCGGACGCGGCGGCGCTGGCGCCGTCGGAGGATACGTTGCGCGCGTTGTATCGGGCCTTGAGGAATCCGGGCGTTCGGTCGTTGTCGGCGGATACATACGCGCTGATGTTCGGCGTGCCGACGGCGTCGATCTGTCTGGGACTGAACGTCTTCGCCCAATTAGGGCTCATAGAGTGGATAGAGGAACCGTTTAGTTGTATAATACTATCCCAGGCGAATCAATCCGCCGGGCAAGCGAAACGGTCATTGGACGAAAGCGCGCTATATAGGCGCATGAAACAGCTGCGCGCGCGGTATGACCTGGATAATCCCGCGTCAATCGCGGCGGGCGGGCATACGGCTGTGGAGGTATCCCTTTGAGCGAACTTAGGTGCTACGATACGCTTGAGACGCTGTTAGACGCGATGCGCCGCTATCAGGACGAGGAATCGCTCGGCCTGGTGGCGCGCGCCTGGGCATTCGCGGAGGCGGCGCACGCCAGCCAGCTGCGTAAATCCGGCGAGCCATACTTCACGCATCCGCGTACCGTCGCCACGATACTGGCCGACCTGATGCTGGACGCCACTACCGTCGCCGCCGGGCTGCTGCATGACTGCGTGGAGGACGTCGAAGGAATTTCAGTCGATACAATCCAGAAAAACTTCGGTTCGGACGTCGCGCAGCTGGTCGACGGAGTAACAAAATTGTCGCGGCTGGAGTTCACGACGCGCGAGGAACAGCAGGCCGAGACGCTGCGCAAGATGATCCTTGCGATGTCCAAGGACATTAGGGTTATACTGATAAAACTGGCGGATCGGCTGCATAACATGAAGACGCTCAAGTTCCAGCCGAAGGATCGTCAGCTGGCCATCGGGCAGGAGACGCTGGACATATACGCGCCTTTGGCGCATAGGCTGGGCGTGTTCTCGATCAAGTCGGAACTGGAAGATCTGTCGCTGTCGGTCATCGACCCAGAGGGTTATAAAGAACTGGCGCACAGGATAGGCATGAAACGCTCCGAGCGCGAGAGTTTCATTAAGAGCGTCATCGACCAACTGCGGGATGAGTTGGACGAGGCCGGCGTGATGTGCGAGATCACCGGCCGTCCCAAACATTTCTACAGTATATATAAAAAGATAAAGCTGCAAGGCCGCCCGTTCGAGCAGCTGTATGATCTGACCGCGATCCGCGTGATCGTGGATACGGTGCGGGATTGCTATACCGTGCTGGGCATCGTCCATACGCTGTGGAAGCAGGTGCCCAACCGATTCAAGGATTATATATCCACACCCAAACCCAATATGTACCAATCGCTGCATACGACGGTCGTCAGCGAGGCGGGTCAGCCGTTCGAGGTGCAAATTCGAACGTGGGATATGCATCGCGTCGCGGAATACGGCATCGCGGCGCACTGGCGTTACAAGGAGGGTCGCGCGCGCGACGACCTGGACAAGAAGCTGTATTGGCTGCGCCAGATAATCGACTGGCAGGATGAAAC
>JAITDK010000066.1 GCA_031282605.1 Oscillospiraceae bacterium | reverse complement strand
CACTCATCACTAGAGTATCCGTGTCTAGATATATCACCCTGTCATGCTCCGGCAGCAGCGTAGGCAGCAGCAAGCGATAGAAATTCGCCAAGCCCAGATGCTTCACGCTGACGACGGCGCAGCTCAGCGCGTCCGGATCGACCGTGCGAGGATGAATCGCGCAGCGCGGATACAGGCGCTCAAACGACATGATCCGCTCGGCGATCTGAGGCTGCGGTTGATTTTGCATAAATATATATATGTCGCAGGACGTATTCTCCGCGGCGGCCTCTAACAGCGACGCGATAGTGACCGACATGGGCAGTATGTTGTTGTCGTCAGTCGTCAGCGCAACCGCTATACGCGTTCCGGTTTCAAGCATTACGCAATAAACCCGACCTTTCCAAGCGCGTCCTTTGTGTACCAAGGCGCATCCGCTTTATCACCATAATATATTCATATGATTAACTGGCGTGCATGAGCTGCGCAACGCTTTTCGTCAGCCGTTGAGCGATAATGGGAAGTATTGGGATTGCCCGCGGATGAATGTCGGCAGGCGCGGCGTCGAATAAGTACAGATTCCAGTATTTAGGAGGGCTTATGAGGCAAAGAGTTAGACCAACGCCCCTGGCGTTTCTCGCGTTTATCATCCTTAACGCGCTATACCAGACCGCGGCGTTCGCCGAGGTTTTCGCCGCCTTTGTCGATACGGCGGACAAGTCCGGCGCGGCGCCGCTGTACTCGAAGTCCTCCACATCGTCCAGCGTAATCGCGCGATATCGCAACGGCGTCCAGCTGCAGATATTGGATCAAACAGGGAATTGAAGGAGATCTGACCAGTGTGCGAAGCGTCGAGGAGACGACTCTACTCGGCACGATACGCAACGGCACGGATACTTGGGCGTATATTGAAAGCGTCGACGACAACGGCCGGCTGTTTCGAGGGTTCGTGCCATACAAGAACATATCAGTCGTGGATATCGAGGCGGGCTCTCAAGATTGAACGCGAATCCCCCGCCGCCATGTTCCGCGCGTCATGACAAAATAACCGGAAATCATCTCCTATTGCAATTGTCGACAGGAATCCGTATAATCCTTATATGGTTCCGGTTATGGGGGAGGGTTGTGTCATGCCGCGGATGAAGAAGCAGGCCAAGAGCGATCATATAGTGCTGCCGGTATTGCCGCTTAGGGGAATGACCGTATTCCCGTCGATGGTGGTACATTTCGACGTAGGGCGCGATCAGTCGATAGCCGCGCTTGAGGATGGGTTCGCCGCCGATCAAAAGGTATTCTTCGTTACCCAAGCGAATCAGCAGGAGATGGCGCCGACCGGCAAGGATTGCTGCGACATAGGCACGATAGCGCTGGTCAAGCAAGTCGTACGTATGCCGGATCAGACGGTTCGGGTACTGGCCGAGGGCATCCAGCGCGCGAAGATAGAATCGGTTGTGCAGGAGGAACCGTTCCTCAAGGCCGAACTCAGCCGGATAGGCAACGCCACCGCCGCCGCTGAAGAGGAATTGATCGCGCTGGGGCGCGTCGTCCGCACCCTTCTGAAAGAATTCGCGGAGGAATGCGGACGCATCTCCGCCGACGCAGTGCAGGCCATGTGCGGCATAGAGGATTTGACACAACTAGCCGATGTAATCGCCGCTAACGCTGTGGTCGGGCTCAACGAGCGCCAGCGCATACTAGAGGCGACCGACGTCGCCGAGCGGCTAAACGCGCTTAGCGAGATACTGGTGCATGAAAAGAATATCGCGTCGCTTGAGAAATCGCTGCAGGCGCGTATACATGGGCAGATGGAGAAGTCGCATCGGGACGCGTATCTGCGCGAGCAGATGTTCGCCATTCGCAAGGAATTGGGCGACTCGGATACTGACGGTGTCAACTATCGCGAGAAGTTCGCGATGCGCGAGAAGGCGATGCCGGAAGAGGCGCGCGAAAAAACCGCGCGCGAAATATCGCGGCTGCAACGCATAAATCCAGACAGCCCCGAGGCATATACGATCGAGAACAGATTGGAGTGGCTGCTGGAACTGCCGTGGAGCACATACCTGGAGCCGGACATCGCCATACCCGACGCGCGGCGAGTGCTGGAAGAGGATCACGACGGGCTGATGGACGTCAAGAAACGTCTGCTGGAATTCCTGGCCGTCAGCAAGCTAAACCCGAAAAGTCCGATCATATGCCTGGTCGGCCCGCCAGGCGTGGGCAAAACCTCCATAGCGCAATCCGTCGCACGCGCTCTCAAGCGGCAGTATGTCCGCATATCGCTGGGCGGCGTCAGGGATGAGGCCGAGATACGCGGCCACCGCAGCACGTATATAGGCGCGCTGCCCGGTTCGCTGATCAACGGCATCCGCCGGGCAAAGACGGCCAATCCGGTATTCCTGCTGGACGAGATCGACAAGCTTTGCGCCAGCAACCAGGGCGATCCGGCAGCGGCGCTTTTGGAGGCACTGGATCCCGAACAGAACAAGGCGTTCCGCGATCACTACCTGGACGTGCCGTTCGATCTGTCGCGCGTGCTGTTCATCGCGACGGCAAACACAGCGGACACAATCCCCCGACCGTTGATGGATCGCATGGAGATCATAGAGATCCCTAGCTACACAAACCTGGAGAAACTCAATATAGTAAGGAATCATTTATTACCCAAACAGCGTGCGGCGCATGGCTTGACCGATAAGACGATGCGCATGAGCGACGAGTCGATCATGCTTGTTATAGACGGATACACGCGCGAGGCGGGCGTGCGCGAACTAGAGCGGCATCTCGCCGCGCTGTGCCGCAAAACCGCCGTCGAACTGCTGGAAAACGACAAACGCTCCCTAACGATGACCGACAAGCGTATAACAGAATTCCTCGGCCCGGTGAAGTACGCGCCGGACGTCGTGGAAAAGGAACCGTTGTGCGGCGTCGTGAACGGCCTGGCGTATACGACTGTGGGCGGAAGCACACTGACGATCGAATGCGCGGCGCTGCCCGGATCGGGCAAGCTGGACTTGACGGGCAGCCTGGGCGACGTCATGCAGGAATCAGCGCGCGCGGCGTTAAGCTTCATCCGCGCGAACGCCGACGCATATGGGCTGGACAAGGACTTCTATGAGAAGCTCGATCTCCATGTGCACGTGCCGGAGGGCGCGGTACCCAAGGACGGACCGAGCGCGGGTGTGACGCTGACATGTGCGCTGGTCAGCGCGCTTACGGGTCGCAGCGCGCGTCAGGACGTCGCGATGACGGGCGAAATTACCCTGCGGGGGCGCGTGCTGCCCATCGGCGGCGTACGCGAGAAGGTGCTGGCCGCGTATCGATCCGGCATGAAGGTGGTGCTGCTGCCCGAGGAGAACCTGAAGGATCTGACCGAAGTGCCCGATCAGGCGCGCAAGGCGATGGATATCCGCGCGCTAAAAACAATCGATGACGCGATCAACTGGACGTTGAGCGCATAAAGGATATACCAATGAAAGCGGAATTCATAACATCCCTGGATCACTACGCCCCCGACGCGATCCCCGATCTGCCTGAAACAGCTATCGCCGGACGCAGCAATGTAGGCAAGAGCACGCTGATCAATCGGATCACGAATCGCCGCGGTCTGGCGCGTGTCAGCGCAACTCCTGGAAAAACGCGGCTGCTCAACGTGTACAGGCTTGACGACGCAGTTCACCTGATCGACCTTCCAGGCTACGGCTTCGCGCAAGCGTCGAAGGCTGAGCAAGTGAAATGGTCAGAGCGCGTCGAAGGGTACTTCAACACGTCGAGACGGCTCGCGCGAGTGTTGCATCTGGTCGATATACGCCACGAGCCGACCAAAGAGGATATAGCGATGCACATCTACATGCTGCGCTTCAACGTGCCATACGCCACTGTCGCGACCAAGGCCGACAAGCTAAGCAAGGCGCAGCGAGGCCGCGCTATGATGCTTATCTCACGAACGCTGCAGGTTCAGCCGTGGGAGATCATAGCGTTTTCAGGCGAGGACGGTACAGGCGCGGAGGAGGTAACGAAGGCGCTGATGGGGGTGGAATAGCGCATGCCTTATGGACGCCGCCGGCATCATAGAAAATTAGACGCCTTCACGTTTTGGACGGGGGCGTTATTGGTTTCCATTGCGACGCGACCGTGATCCAGAACAATGATCCGTTGCGCGGCCTTGGCGACCTCGGTATCGTGCGTCACGACGATAAGCGTCGTCCCTTCCTCGTGCAGCCGGCTGAAAAGATCCAGCACGATGTTCTCGTTCGCCTCATCCAGGTTGCCAGTCGGCTCGTCGGCCAGGATCAGCTCCGGATGATTGATCAACGCCCGGGCCACGCACACGCGCTGCTGTTCACCGCCTGACAGCTGGTTGGGTAAATGGCGCGCGCGATCCCGCAATCCAACACGGCTCAACGCTTCCAGCGCTTCCGCCTCTTCAGGCATAGAGTGATAGTATTGGGACACCATCACGTTCTCCACGGCGGTCAGGTAGTTGACCATGTGGAATTGCTGAAAAATCAATCCGATCTTGTCGCGGCGGATTTCAGTAAGTTTCTTGCCGCTTTCTTTTGAGATATCAACGCCGTCCATCAGCACTTCGCCCATAGTGGGTTTATCCATGCATCCT
>JAITDK010000016.1 GCA_031282605.1 Oscillospiraceae bacterium | reverse complement strand
AGTACTTCGGTGCCGCCGTCGGCAGCCTCGGTGATCGTGTATTCGCCCAGTCTTCCGGCGGAGAACGTATCCCCCGCCGCGCCGATGATCGCGCCCTTGACCAGCGCGTCAACCGTATAGCCGGTCAGATAGCCCAAATCGATGGGGTTCCACAGATACATGTAAGGGCACACGCCCTGATCGATGTACTCGGCCATCTCGGACGGCAGACCCAGTCCGGACACCTTCAGCTTGTCGGATACGCCCTGATCGATGACCACCTTCGACGCGGCGGCAATGCCCACCGTCGTCGGCGCTATGATGCACTTCAGGTCGGGGTATGTCTGTATCAGACCCTCGGTCTCGGATACGGACTTGTCCCGCAGGTCGTCGCCATAAGCGATCTTGACCAGCTCCAGCTTAGCGTACTTGGGATCCTCCAACGCCTTCTGCATCTCGGCGATCCAGGCGTTCTGGTTTGTGGCCTGCGCCGTGGCGGATAGAATCGCGAACTGGCCTTCGCCGCCGCAGATATCGTACGCCGCCTCAACGAGCGTCTGACCGATCTTTACGGTATCGGCCTGGTTGGCGAACGTCTGGCGCGACGCGACGTTCGTGTTGCTGTCAACCGCTACGACCGCCACGCCCGCGTTTATCGCGCGGGTCAGCGCGAACTCCAGCGCGTCGGGATCGTTGGCCGCGATGGCTATGCCGTTGATCTCCTGCGCCAGCAGTTCCTCGATCATCGCGATCTGATCCTCCGCCGTGATGTTTGCCGGAGCCTTTATCACGTAGGGGATGCCCAGTTCCTTGCAGGCTTCCTCGAAGCCCGCCGCTTCGCGGTCATTGTATGGGTTGCCGGTCGACTTGACGATGATGGCGTATGTCTCGGCCATCGCCGCGCCCGCGAAGAGCGTCAGCGCCATCGCCATGGCCAGCGCGAACGCCAGCCACTTCCTGTTCTTGGTCATGCTATGTCCTCCTTGACGTTTATTTTTTCGCGGTTTGCGAAAAACCCCTATGCCCTTTATGCCTTTACGGACGCCGGGACGGTCGGTTTCCGGGTTCTAATAAGCGAACCGAAGCGCATCTCCGGTATCGCGACGGCCAGCACCAGCAGTCCGCCCACGACCATCATCAATACCTGGGTGTTTATGTTGATCAGCCCCAAACCATATCTCAGCAGTCCCACTATGAATATCGATATCAGCACGCCGCCCATCCGACCCTTGCCGCCGGCCGTCGACACGCCACCCAGCACGACCATCGCGATTACATCCATCTCATACGCGTTGGCCACGTTGGGTCGCGTCGAACCCATCCTGCTGGTCAGGAATAACGCCGTAACCGCCGCCATCAACCCGTTCAGCGTGAAATTGGTGAATATTATACGATCCACATTGATGCCTGAGAAGCGGCACGCCAGCTTGTTCTTTCCGACAGCGTATACCGTGCGGCCGTAATTCGTCTTATGCAACAGGAACGCGAATACTATAAACAGGATGAAGAACGCCGCCATCATAACCGGGAACACGCCCGCGTAACCCCAGCCCAGGTTCGGATACCACGACGGAAACTTGCCCGCGGCCTTGTCTTCCAATATTATCAGAGCGATCCCGCGGTAGACGATCTGCGTAGCCAGCGTGACTATCATCGGCGCAAGCTCGCTGAACTTCACTAGTATCAGCCCGTTGAACGCGCCGCACGCCGCCCCCGTCAGCAGGCATATGACCATCGCCAGCGGCATCGGCACGCCCGCTCCGGCGTTGTACGACACGGCCATAACGACCGACGACAGCGCGACGGTGGATGCAACCGATATATCAATATACCCGGTCAGTATCACCAGCGTCATCGACATCGCCAGAAAACCCTTATCCAGAAACAGGTTCGTCGCGTCAAGCAGCTTGCCCCACTTGTAATAGGGCGAGATACTGAAGTTGAGCGCGTTCGTCAGCGCGAGTATTATCAGCAGCATTATCTCCCAGCTGTAGCGCGACAGCAGCGAGCGTGCTCCCTTCACCAGCGGTGAACCGACGCCGCGCGGATCAATGGCGTTCATCGGCATCTGATCGCCCCCTATATATGCCGCGCGGCAAGCGCGCGCCAGTCGCCGCGCCGCTTAACAGCCGTGTTCAGCAGCACCGCGCCCAGTATGATCATGCCCTGAATGAAGCTCTTGCTGAACTCGGACACGCTGGAGATCAGCGGCAGCGCGTTATTTATTATGCCTATCAGCATAGTGCCCAGCAGCACGCCCACCACCTTGCCCGATCCACCGTTGATGGATACGCCGCCTATCACGCACGCCGCAATGATATTCACCTCATAACCAATAGCGGTGTCCGGCTGCGCGGACGCGAACTTGGCCACCCACAGCACGCCCGCCAATCCCGCCAATCCGCCCATCACGACATATGCCAGCCACACCGCCCGGTCTCCCGATATGCCGGATATCCGCGCGGCGTCCGCGTTGCTGCCAACCGCGTAGAACCTGCGCCCGACCCGCGTCGAGCTCAAAACATACTGCGCGATTAGCATCACGACGACCGCTATCAGCACCAGGTTGTTGATCCATAGCGTGGAACCCGTCGCTATCGCCTTGAAACCCTCGGGCATCTGATGCGCGCTGACCCACTTCCCGCCGGATATCAGGAACACCGCGCCCCTGAACACGTAGCACATACCCAGCGACGCGATGATAGGCAGCACATGCACCTTCGCGACCAGCGCGCCCACGATCGCGCCCAATATGATACCGATGGCCAGCCCTTCCAGCATGGCGATCAGCGGATGCAGCGTCGGTGCGGCGGCGACGTGCAGCGCCACGACCATCCCGGTAAAGGCGATATTCGCGCCTATCGACAGGTCTATACCGCCTGTCAGGATCACGACGAACATGCCGACCGAGAGCACCGCGATGATGGCCGTATTCGTCAGCAGGTTGGAGACATTCTTAGGCGTTAGAAACGCGCTGTTGGACATCTGCACGATTATGATCAGCGCCGCGATGAACAGCAGCAGCCCCAGTTCACGAAAGCTGCCTATGCGTATCCGGCTTAGTATCTCGGGACGGCGCTGCGGTGCGGACGTCGGTGTACTGGTCACGCTATCACCTCTGTTCTGGCCGTCATAGACGCCCTGAGTATCTCTTCCTGAGTAGCCCCAACGGCGTCGAACACCCGCGCGACGCGACCCTCCCTCATCACGATTATGCGGTCGCTCATGCCCAGCGCCTCCGGCATCTCGGACGAGACCATCAGTATGCCGATGCCCTGCGCGGTCAGATCGCGCATTATTTCATATATCGCGTGCTTTGCGCCTACGTCCACGCCCTTTGTCGGTTCGTCCAGCATCATGAATTTCAGCTGACCTGCCAGCAGCTTGGCGACGATGACCTTCTGCTGATTGCCGCCGGAGAGGGATGAAACCAGATCCTGCAGACTGGAGCGTTTCACGTTGAGCAGGTTGGATAGGCGGTGAGCCGTCTCCCGCTCCTTGACGGGAAGGGGAACGCCGGCGCGCGAGTGCTGCTTCAGTGTGGACAGCGTGATGTTGCGCAGTATGGACCAATCAAGTATCAGCCCCTGTTTCTGCCTGTCTTCGGGGAGATAGCCTATGCCGAGCGCGACGGCCTCTCGCGGCGATCTGGGTCTAACCGGCTTGCCCTGATAATACAGCCGCCCCGCGTTGAACGGCCAATACCCGCATATCGCCTGGCAAACCTCGCTGCGACCCGCTCCGACCAAACCCGACAGCGCGACAATCTCTCCCTCGTTCACGCTGAATCCAACGTCCGCGAAGTATCCGGTCTTGCTTAATCCCTCGCAGCGGAAGACCTCTTTGCCTATACCATTCCTCTTTGACGGATACAGCTGTGTCAGCTCGCGCCCGACCATCGAGTAAATCAACTTATCCTGGCTGATTTCATCCACGTTCCATGTACCGATATACCGACTGTCCCGCAGCACGGTCACGCGCCCGGCGACGCGGTACATATCCTCAAACCTGTGCGATATAAATATGATGCCCTTGCCCTCGTCCCGCAGCTGCAGCGTAATCCGGTACAGTTCCTCGCTCTCGCGTCGGGTCAGCGCGGCGGTGGGTTCATCCATTATGATGATGCGCGCGTTGATGGACAGCGCCTTCGCTATCTCTACGATCTGCTGCCGCGCGACGCTCAGAGTGCCCATGATCGCCTTTGGATCCACGTCCGCGCCCAGCTGCGTCAGGTATTGACCGGACAGCTCGCGCATCCGTTTCCAGTTGAGTTTTTTCGTGCGCGGGTCGATTATCTCATGCCCGACAAATATGTTCTCCGTCACTGACAGGTCGGGGTAGCAGGTGACGTGCTGGTATATGGCGGCTATCCCGGCGTCGGCGGCTTCGCGCGGCTCGTTGAAGCGGACTGTCCGCCCGTCGATCTTCATCTCGCCCGCGTCTGGTTTGTGCACGCCCGTGATTATCTTGATGAACGTGGACTTGCCCGCGCCATTCTCGCCCATCAGCGCGTGCACCTCGCCCGTCTTCAGCGTGAAGCGTACGTCGTCCAGCGCGCGCACGCCGGGGAAGGTCTTTGTGACTCCCGTCAGTTCCAATAGCAATTCGCCCATATGCGCACCCGCTTTTATCACGTTTGGTGAAGCGCTTCTGCCATGCGTATAGTTTATTATAATACAAATTGTGAAGTTTGACAATGCATAAAATACCGGAAGAATACGCGCGGTCATCCGCTATGGTTTGACCGCGCCGTGCATGGCCTCATAGACCGCTTCGGCTGTCTTCTTATTCATACCGGGCACGGTGGTCAATTCTTCCGCCGTCGCGGCGCGCAGCGCGTTCATCGTGCGGAAGTGTGTCAGCAGCGCCCGCCGCCTGGCCGGTCCTATGCCCGGTATCGCCTCGAGCTGACTCTTGGTCTGCTGCTTCCCTCGAAGATGGCGGTGATGCGTGATCGCGAACCGATGCGCCTCGTCGCGTATCCGCTGCATCAGCTGCAGCGCCGGATCGCGCTTATTCAATAGGATACTCTCCTCTCGATCCGGCAGGAAGATCTCTTCCAGTCGTTTCGCCAGCGAGCAAATGGGCGCGTTCGCCCCGGCATCCAGCATAGCGCGCCGCGCGAACGCGAGTTGTTCCGGTCCGCCGTCGATCACGACCAGGTCGGGCAGGTCGGAGAACGATCCCTCCTCCGGATTCAACCCTTGCGCCAATCGTTCCTCCCTCTCCGCCAGTCCGTGCCGGAACCGTCTTCCCAGCGCCTCCTCCATCGACGCGAAGTCGTTCGCACCCTCGACCGTCTTTATCCTGAAGTGGCGGTACTGCTGTTTGGCCGGTTTGCCGTCGATGAATACGACCATCGACGCCACTGACAGCGCCCCCTGCGTGTTGCTGATATCGTAGCACTCCATCCTACGGATGCGTCCGGCCAGTCCGATCGCCTTGGCCAGACTCGCCGTCGCGCCCAGCGTGCGCTCGTATTGCGCCTTGGTGTTCAGGTTGCGCTTGGCGAGCGCGTCGGTCGCGTTCTTCAGCGCGAGGTCGATCAAATCGCGTTTCTCACCGCGGGCGGGCGAGGCGATCTCCGCCTTCTTGCCCAGTATCTCGGATAACAGTTCGGACAGCGTATCCGGCTCGTCGACCGGCAATGACGTTAGAATTACAGGCGGGATCAACGCGGCCTCGGTGTAAAACTGCAGCATGAAGCTGGTCAGCACCTCGCCCGGATCCTCGTCGCCCGCCCGTTCCAGCGCGAATGAGTCGCCGCCCAGCATCTGACCGCCGCGTATGTGCATGATCTGCACCATCGCGTCTAGTCCATCCTGCGCGACGGCCAGGGCGTCATAGTCGCCGCCGCCGGGTTTGATGGCGCGCTGTTTCTCGACCAGCTTCTCCACGGCGCGCAGCCGATCGCGCAGTATCGCCGCGCGCTCATACTCGAACGACAGCGCCGCCTCGCTCATCTGCTCGCGCAGGCGCTGGATCGCCTCGTCGTCGCGCCCCGATAGGAATCGCAGCGCCTGCCGCAGCACTTCGTGGTAATCATCGCGCGATACCTTGCCGGCGCACGGCGCCAGGCAGTTGCCTATCTCATGCTGGATGCATGGTCTATGCGGTTTCCCGTCGGGCAGCGGCAGCGAGCACGTGCGCAGCGGATAAATCTGACGCAGCAGATCGAGCACCTCGCGCACGCTGGTCGCGCCCAGGTACGGCCCGAAGTACTTCGCGCCGTCGCGCTGCGTCCGTCTAACGAACTCTATGCGAGGGAAATCCTGCGCCGCATCCACGCGTATGAACGGATACTGCTTGTCGTCGCGCAGCAATATATTGTAGTACGGCTTGTGCAGCTTGATCAGGTTGGATTCGAGGATCAGCGCCTCGAGATTGGTGCTGCACAGCAGGATGTCGAAATCCAGCACGCGCGAGACCATGGCGCGGACTTTCGGCGTATGCCCGTGCCCGGCCTGGAAGTACTGCCGCACGCGATTCTTGAGGTTCTTGGCCTTGCCGACATACAGCACCTCGCTCCCCTCGCGCATGAGATAGCATCCAGGGGATTCGGGCAGGGTCTTGAGCTTCAACGCCAGAATATCATTCATCTATTTTTCCCTTGCGGGTATTGCATGGCTTCATCAGCCGTTGTATAGTCTAACCATATCATGGCCAGGGGCGCCGTTCAACAGATCAACAGATTTTGACATAAACATCCCCTCTGTCGTCCTCGGCAGAGGGGATGCTCTACTTATTCCTCGTCGTCCTCGCCCTCTTCGTCCTCATAATCGTCGTCATCGTCATCATCGTCGTCGTCGTCATCGTCGTCGTCGTCATCGTCGTCGTCATCATCGTCGTCATCATCGTCGTCATCATCGTCGTCGTAATCGTCGTCGTAATCGTCGTCATCCTCTTCGTCGTCGTCCATGACGTCTTCATCGTCGGCGAAACGCGCCTGGACGATCTCGACCAACTGATCCAGCAGATCATCCTCGACGGGCACGAACTCCTCCATTTCCTCGCCATCCTCGTTAATGGAGTTGAAAACGCGCATGATGTACATGTTCTCCTCTTCCTCGTCGTCGTCATGGACGTGATCGTCCTTGTCAGCGTCCATCAGCACGGCATACTCGTCGCCGTTGTAAAAGAAGTAGTCCATGACTTCCAGCAGCAGCGTATTGCCTTCGTCGTCGGAGAACTCGACGACGTCGTGTTCGTCTTCGCCGATCAGATCATTGTCAGTATCGTCGATATGGTCGCTCATCAATCTCACCTTTCCTCTCGGGTTATGCCTGCCCGTGATCGCGCGGTTTTATTCCACACGCATTATACAGACTCGCGCCGGCGAATGCAATAGGAACAGTATCCTAAATCGCCCGAAACGCCAGGCGGTGGTTACAGCTCAGCAGAGCAAAATCAAGATGCTGTATATCGAAATACGATGTGCGCACTATATGTTGCGGTCTGTGGAAGTGCATCTCCCCAAATTGGCCTCAATTTTGAAAAAGCGGGCAAATTTAGGCTTTGATCTAGCCGAAACACCACGATATCTAGTAGGTAATTGCCGCTCAATGACTATATGCGCCCGCTGAGCTGTAACAATTTGGAAGGTAAATTCCCAGAGTAAGTTCCACAGAGGAGGAGAGTAGAAAAAGCCGAGGGAAATGGCGGATGTTAGTCTGGGAAGAGCCGATGAGTGGAGAGTGGGAACATAGGAAAGTTGGGATAAGAGACTATTAAAATATAATAAATGCGTATTCCAACCAAGCCATAAGCAGTCGCTTCTCAAAGAAACGTCCACATGGCTGGAATTTACTTTGGGACTAACATGCGCTATAAATTTACTTCTTTTGTAAATTGTTTACCGTTATCTTTTCAGCAGCGCTGGCGATTGGCATACCTCGCACTCGGCGATAGATCTGATTCCAAGCGCACTTATGATGCTAGGGTTGTATAGAAACGCAAAATGCTCAAACGGACTTTTGCCACGGAAGCGACGACGTTTAATGGCATTAACGTGAGAAAATATCAAGTCAACAGTATCTTGGGTAAAATCATCGAAAGAACTTCCTTGAGGCACAATGTCACGAAATAGTGTGTGATTCTTCTCCACGTGAGGTTTTTGACTGGATTGATAGGGATCACAGAAATACAGTCGTGTCTCACGTTCACCTTGAGAGGTATTCTCGATAGAAAATACGTCAGCGAACTCTCCGCCATTGTCGGTGAGTATGAGTGGAAATATTTCTCCAAAGGTAGAACCCAGTTCAAGCAGGCGACTTTTTAGTCGCTTAATAGCACGTGAAACTTCAGCGCTGGTCTTATTTTCAAGAAGAATGCCAAACATGAAGTTGCATACAGTTAAGTCGAATGTTAAGATTGCTTTGCCGCCGATACTGCCAATAACAGTATCCATCTCAACCCATTCACGAATG
>JAITDK010000093.1 GCA_031282605.1 Oscillospiraceae bacterium | reverse complement strand
CTCGACTACTGCAAAATTCGTTCCCTGACCGATACCGCTCATAAGCGCCACGAAAATCCCCTCCACGCTATTCAAACCTGCTTTTTATCTACGGGGGCGGGGTGAATAGTAACAAGGCTGTCTTTGATTGTATTCTCGCCCCTTTTCGGCCGCCGATCCCGGTGAAAGTTAAGAAAGAGACGGTTTACAAGGCAAACGCGGCAGACCTTTCGGTTTCCGACGCGCAATCATATAGACTTCATAGCTTATGACGCCGGATCTGAACGAGCGGCTGGCTTATATGAACGCTTGCCGAGCCGCCGATCCCGGCGCCTTGACGCGTCCTCATAATGCGTCCTCGTGGTGCGTCCTCATGGTGCGTTCTTAGCGACAGGCACAAAAAAACCTCGCGGACGTAACATAAGAATGAATTGTATGCGAGGGGGAGTGCGCCCATGCGCGGATTAGGCGGCGACAGCATCATTATAACCAGCATAGAAAACGTGGCCCGGATCAGCGGCGAGAAGGCGGTTATGGGGAAGACGATCTCCATGCCCATGACGCACAGCCTGATCTGCCTGATGACGGGTTCGTGGACGGTTCACGCCCGGGACGTGAAGTTAACGTGCAAGCCCGGCAGCATCATATTCTTGCCTAAGGGTGTGTCGCACCGATGCGACAAGGGCGACAACTGCGACGGCGTGGTGGTGAAGTTCACGACCCTCGATCCGATAAATACCGATCCGTTCATGTTTCTGCCCGCAAAGACGACGCGCTGGGAGACGCTGTTCAAGTCGCTGGAGACGGCATGGTTCCATCGTAAGCCCGGCAGTTTGACACGATGTATATCGCTTCTGTATCAGGCGATCGCGATGGCGCAAGAGGCCAGTGTAAGATTCGATCTGCCCACGACCAGGCAAGCGTCGCTGGAGAAGGCGATTAATTACTTAAAGGATAATCTGAAGCAGCCTAGTTTCTCAGTCGAGACCATGGCCCCTATCGCGGGCATGTGCCCCACTTATTTTAGACAGCAATTCCGGCGTTTGTATGGCGTCTCGCCCAAGCAATACCTGCTTAACACGCGTGTGCGAATAGCTAAGGATCTGCTGGCGACGACCGATTTATTTATAACTAACGTGGCGAAAGAGGCGGGATTTAGCAGCCTGTATTACTTTAGCAAGGCGTTTAAGGGCGCGACGGGGATCAGCCCGCGCGCTTATCGGGACAGCGTGAAGGGATAGGCGACACCCCTCCGCCGCCGCGGCGACGGAGGGGCTTTTTCATATCTCGTAGAGCCGCCAGACCCGCTTTGCGTAGTCGGCTATCGTTAAATCGGAACTGAACCTGCCCGCGCGGCACATGTTCATGTACGACATGCGGGTAAACTCCCTTGACCCATAGGCGTCGTACGCGGCATGGCGCGCGGCGTCGTAGGCTTCCATGTCTCCCAGAACGTAATAGTGATCCGGCTGATGCCATATCGCGCCGTTCAGCAGTGCGTCATGCAGTTCATTGAACATATCCGTCCCGCCGTCGTCAAGGACTCCGTTGGTCAGCGCGCTGAAGACCCGTCTGAGACGCGCGTCGCGGGCAAGCAGCGCGCTCGGGGAGTGAACCGCCAGTTCGCTCGCGATCTTCTCGACCGTCGCGCCGAAGATATAGTTATTCTCCCTCCCCGCCGCCTCGACGATCTCTATGTTCGCGCCGTCATACGTACCCAGCGTGACCGTGCCGTTCAGCATGAACTTCATGTTGCCCGTGCCCGACGCCTCAGTGCCCGCCATCGATATCTGCTCAGATAGGTCGGCGGCGGAAACCAGCCGCTCCGCCCACGACACGTTATAGTCCCGCACAAACACAACGTTGATCAGCCCCCGCGCCGCCGGATCGGAACGTATCAGCCGCGCTACCTCGTTGATCAGCTTGATGATAGCCTTCGCGCGGAAGTAGCCCGGCGCAGCCTTCGCGCCGAATATGAACGTCACCGGACGCAGGCTCGGCAGCAGCCCGTCCTTCCAGTCATAGTACAGCATCAATATGTTGAGCGCGTTCATCAGCTGCCGCTTGTATTCGTGCAGCCTCTTTATATGGACGTCGAACAGGCTCGACGGATCGACCGCTACGCCCTCGATCCTGGCGATTTGTGCGGCGAGCCGCGCTTTATTGCGCCGCTTGATCTCGGCGAACTCGTCAAGCACGCCGTCGTCGTCGGCGAACTGCGCCATACGTTCCAGCAGCATAGGCTTCTTTAGCACGTCGCCGCGCGTCAGCCCGTTGATCAGCTGCGTCAGTTCCGGATTGCACAGCCCCAACCAGCGCCGGAACGTAATCCCGTTCGTCTCGTTGAGAAACCTTTCCGGCCAAACCTCGTGCCAATCCTTTAGCGTGCGCTCGCACAGTATCTCGGTATGAATCTTCGCGACCCCGTTCGTGTGCGAGCTGGCGAATATCGCCATCGGGGCCATCCGCACCGTACCCCCTCGCATCACCGCCATACGATTGAGCATTTCGTTCGGTATGCCGTTCAGCGCCAGCGTCTTTACCAGATGGGCTTGGATTCGCTTGATTACGTCGAGCACGCCCGGCAGCAGCGAACCTATAGCCGAGATCTTCCACGTCTCCATGGCTTCGGGCATAATGGTATGGTTGGTATAATTGAATACCCGGCGCGCGATATTGAACGCTTCCTCGAACGACAGCCCATACTCGCCGAACAGCCGCCTGATCAATTCGGGAATCGCCAGCGTCGGGTGCGTATCGTTCAACTGAACGGCAAACAACTCGGGCAGTTCGCGGGGATCGCGGTTCTCAAGGCGGCAGCGATCGAGCATGTCCGCGACCGTCGCCGCCGACATGAAGTATTCCTGCCTCAAACGCAGCATCTTGCCGCGCGACCCGTCGTCGTTCGGATACAGCGTGCGCGAGATGTTCTCGGCTTCGTTCTTCTGATGAACGCTGGCCGCGTACTTCTGCTCGTTGAACAGCTTGAAATTGAACGGCTCGACAGGCTCGGCTTGCCACAACCGCAGCTTGCCTACATGCCCCCCGCCGTAACCGATAACCGGCATGTCGTACGGCACCGCCCACAGCGACATATCCGCGAACTCGATCAGCCGCTTCTCGTCCTCGCGCCTGATCGACCATGGATCGGATTCAGCGTGCCAGTCGTCCGCCGTCTCGCGCTGGAAGCCGTCCTCGAACG
>JAITDK010000165.1 GCA_031282605.1 Oscillospiraceae bacterium | reverse complement strand
CGGTTTCGTTACGTCGGGCACGCAGCTGCCGACGATGGGTTATGCCGGGGCGATGGCGCTGATCGACGCGGATCATCGAGCGATCGGTACGCTCGTCGAGGTGGATGTGCGCGGCAGACGGGTATCTGCCGAGGTTGTAAAACTTCCTTTTTACAAAAGAGCCAAAACTGTATAACATGGCGAAACATGGGTTGCGCGCTGCGTATAACGTCTAAATGTATAGAAGGAGGCGCCCATGACTTTTCCTAAAAACTTGAGTTACACTAAGTCCCACGAATGGATAGAGGATCTCGGCGGCGGCGCGTACAGGGTCGGGTTGACCGATTACGCTCAAAATGCGTTGGGCGACGTGGTATTCGTCAACCTGCCTGAACCCGGCCGCGAGTTGACGCCCGGCGAACCGTTCTGCGACGTGGAGTCTGTCAAGGCGGTGTCCGACGTATATAGTCCCGTCACTGGCACGGTGTCGGAGATTAATGAGGTTCTGCTGGATTCGCCCGAGAGAATCAACCAGGACTGCTACGCTTCGTGGTTGATCAAGGCCGAAGCGAGCGCGCCCGGCGGCGACTGGCTGGACGCGGATGAATACGAAACGTTCGCCGCCAGCGAACAGAGTCATTGATATGTGCAACCGAAGCGTTCGGTCCGTTCAAGGCTAGTTATGATGCGCGATAGGCAAGACAGGTAAAGGATCGTTGAGATGAGCAACTATATACCCAACCCGGATGCGGTTCAGATGGACATGCTCCGGGCTATAGGTTATTCCGAAATGAGCGAACTGTTCGCCGACATACCGGAGGCGCTGCGTGTCGGCCCGCTTGATCTGCCCGTGGGCATGAGCGAACTGGGGGTTCGCCGCGCCGTATCGGCAATGGCCGCGAGTAATACAGTATTCCCTACGATTTTCAGAGGCGCGGGAGCGTATCGGCATTACATACCCGCGATCGTGAAAACCGTCGTGTCGAAGGAAACCTTTCTCACCGCTTACACACCCTATCAGGCCGAGGTCAGCCAGGGCGTGCTGCAGGCTATATTCGAATATCAGTCGGAGATCTGCATGTTGACCGGCATGGCCGCGTCGAACGCCTCCGCTTATGACGGCGCGTCCGCCGCCGCCGAGGCCGCCGCAATGTGCCGCGACCGCAAGCGCGCGCATACGTTGATCGCCGCGTCATTGAATCCCGATACCATCGCAACGGTCGAGACGTACAGCCGCGCGGCGGACGCTCCGGTATCGATGCTGCCCGTCCAGAACGGAACGCTGGACATAGACGCGCTGCGCGGCATGATCGGTGCGGACGTGTCGTCCGTGATAGTGCAGTCGCCCAACTATTATGGTTTAATAGAAGACTGGGCCGCGATATCCGAGATCTGCCATGCCGCGGGTGCGAAGCTGATCGCGGTGTGCAATCCGATAGCTCTGGCGTTATACAAGACGCCAGGCGAATGCGGGGCCGACATAGCGGTGGGCGAAGGTCAACCGCTGGGTATGCCGCTAGGGTTTGGCGGGCCGTACCTTGGCTTCATGGCGTGCGTCAAGGGAATGACCCGTCAGTTGCCAGGGCGCATCGCGGGGTTGACAGTCGACGCGGACGGGCGGAGGTGCTTCGTTCTAACGCTGCAGGCCCGGGAACAGCATATCCGGCGCGAGAAGGCGTCCAGTAGTATCTGCTCCAATGAAGCGCTGTGCGCGCTGACCGCGACGGCTTACTTGGCCGCGATGGGTCCGCAGGGTCTGCGTCAAACCGCCGAACAGTGTTACGCGAAGGCGCATTACGCCGCGAGCGCGCTTGCGGCGGCAGGTTTCCCGATAAGGCATGACGCTCCGTTCTTCAATGAATTCCTTACAGAGTGCCCGGTCGATGCTGACAAGCTGGCGCGCCGCCTTGAAACCGAGGGTATGCTGGGTGGTTTGCCCGTCGACGGCGGGATATTGTGGTGCGTCACGGAGATGAACACCCGTGATGAGATCGACCGCTTGGCCGCCGCATGTGAGGAGGTGCGCCGTCATGGCTGATGCGTTGAGTGCGCTAACTGCATTGAATAAGGAGGACGTGCCGCTGGTATTCGAGCGGAGCGTGCCTGGCGCGCGTACGGATATGCTGCCGCCGCTGGACGTGCCTGAATCGTTGCCGGACGCAGCGCTGCTGCGCAGCGAGCCGCCGCTTTTGCCGGAACTGACGGAAGGCGAGGTTTCGCGCCATTTCTCCGCTCTGGAACGACGCGCGTTCGGCGTGAATAACGGCTTCTATCCGCTGGGCAGCTGCACAATGAAATACAACCCAAAGATCAATGAGGAGATGGCCGCGCTGCCGGGATTCGCGGACGTCCACCCGTTGCAGCCGGAACGCACCGCTCAAGGATGTCTGGCCGTCATTGCTCGACTGGAAGGGATGCTTCGCGAAATCTCCGGCATGGACGCGATGAGTCTCCAGCCTGCTGCCGGCGCGCACGGGGAGTTTACCGGCGTGATGATGATCAAGGCTTACCACGAACGGCGCGGCGACGGTAAACGACGCACAAAGATGATCATCCCCGACGCTGCGCATGGCACAAACCCAGCCTCCGCCGCGATGAACGGTTACACAGTGGTAACGATTCCGTCGGATGCGAACGGATGCGTGGATGTAGCCGCGCTTCGCGCCGCCGTAGGTGCGGATACCGCCGGACTAATGTTGACCAACCCAAATACGCTGGGCCTGTTCGATCCCAACGTTGCCGAGATCACCGGCATAGTCCACGGCGAGGGCGGGTTGTGCTACTACGACGGCGCGAACCTCAACGCGATAATGGGTATAACCCGCCCTGGAGACATGGGCTTTGACGTAGTGCATCTGAATCTGCATAAGACGTTCGCAACGCCCCATGGCGGAGGCGGACCTGGCGGCGGAGCGGTTGGATGCAAGGCGTTTCTGTCGGAGTATCTGCCTAAACCGGGCGTAGCGGACAATGGCGGATCGTTGACGTTTGACAATGACACGCCGCTAAGCGTCGGCAAGGTGCGCGCGTTCTACGGCAATTTCCTCGTATGCGTGCGCGCGTTGTGCTACCTGTTGACGCTAGGGCGCGAGGGTGTTCCTCAAGCGGCGTCAAACGCGGTGCTCAACGCGAATTATCTGATGCGGCGGCTCGCCGATCCAGACGAATTCGCGCACAACCGCGCGTGTATGCATGAGTTCGTCCTATCAATGAAGAAACTCAAGGCTGAAACGGGCGTGTCGGCGCTTGATCTGGCCAAAGGCTTGCTTGACAAAGGGATGCATCCGCCGACGATGTACTTCCCGCTGATCGTCGAGGAGGCGCTGATGTTCGAGCCGACCGAGACGGAGAGCCGCGCGACGCTGGATGCTGCGGCAGAGGCGTTCCGTGCGTTGGTTAAGCAGGCGCGCGACAATCCCGATTCGCTGCATACCGCTCCGCACGCCGCGCCGGTTCGCCGACCCGACGAGGTGAGAGCCGCGCGTACCCCCATACTTCGGCGCGAGACGTGAATAATATGAATCTATTTGTATACCAGACGGACTGCACGGATCCGGCGCGCAATCTGGCCGCCGAGGAATTGATATTGAGGCGAGTACAGCCCGGCGAGGTCGGGCTGTACCTGTGGCAGAACGCGCATACGATCGTCATCGGCCGCAACCAGGACGCCTGGCGGGAGTGCAAGGTGGGGCTGTTTGAGTCCGAGGGCGGACGTTTTGTGAGGCGGCTGTCGGGCGGCGGCGCGGTCTATCACGATATGGGCAACCAGAACTTCACGTTCGTGGCGCGAAAGGCATTGTATGACCTGACGCGGCAAAACGAGGTAATACGCTTGGCGGCGCGGCGGTTCGAGATCGACGCGGTGCGCAGCGGCCGCAACGACATCCTAGCCGGAGGCCGCAAGTTCTCCGGAAACGCATACTATCAAAGCGGCGATCATTGTTACCATCATGGGACTATTCTTCTTGATACCGACATGACCCGGTTGGGCCGTTACCTGCAGCCTCATCCTGAGAAACTGGCGGGCAAGGGTGTGGCCAGCGTGATCTCGCGCGTGATCAATCTGAAGGAACTGTGCCCCGAATTGACGGTTGAAGCGATGCGCCGCGCGTTGATCGACGCGTTTGAGGAGGTATATGTATCGCGCGCTTCGCTGCTGACTTCGGACGATCTGCCCGCCGCTGAATTGGACGCGCTGACGGCGCATTATAACGATCCGGCGTGGCGGCTTGGCGAGGCGCGAGCGTATACGGCAAGGTTGGCGAAACGGTTTGACTTCGGCGAAATAGACGTTCATCTGACCGTCGAAACGGGAGCGGTTAAGCGCGCGGAGGTTTACTCGGACGCGATGGACGCGGAGTTCGCGCCCGCGCTGGCGCAAGCGCTAACCGGCGTTGCATACGATCGCCACGCTATGGCGCAAGCGGCGGGATCGTTGGCTGGACTGTGGCCGGAAGAGGCGGGGCAAACTCAAGCGTGGCTGTTTGAAAACGCGGATGTTTAGCGACAAATATCGCCTTACCCGCGAACAGTCCGTCTTTCTCGCTAAGAAGAAGTGGGATGAGAACGTCTACTGCGGCATGAAAATGGAGAATCGCAGCGTCACGTTCCCGCAGACGAAAACGATACTCGACGGCGTGAACGTGCCGAGCGTATCGCTTGACGACATCCAGGCGATACTCAACATGCGCGATGCATGGCGGTTTCTCATCAATGCATGGGATGAACCCGTAACGCTGGGGTTCCTATGCCGTCTGAATGGATTCATCGCGCGCAACGAAGCCCTCGAATGGGGCAGGCTGCGCAACGGGATGGTCGGCATATCGGGCACCAACTATTCGCCGCCTGCCCCGATCGAGGAAAACGCGCGGCGGGAACTGTCCGCGATCATCGGCGGAGAGGCTTCCGCTGCCGAAAGGGCGCTGGCCGCGTTCTGCTGGGGCGCGCGGTCTCAACTGTTCTGGGATGGCAACAAGCGCACCAGTCTCATGCTGGCGAACAAGATTCTGCTGACGTCTGGAGCAGGGATGCTAACGATAATGGAAACGCATATGGAGCGGTTTAATGTGCTGCTGACCGATTTCTATAATAGCGGCGATAATGTGGCGCTGATGGCGTTCCTTTATGAGAAGGCGTTGGTCGGGATTGATTTCGGCGGAGGATTCCGTGGTTTGACGAGCGATCGGGATTCATCCCGCTAAAGAAGGGACTCGTTGAGTTTACCTTCGATATGAGGCTGGGGCATGGGGTGATTGCTTAAGCCTCACCCCAACCCCTGCTTCAGCAGCTCCTTCAGCCTCCCGGGATCGCCCTTACCTTTCAGCGCCCTCATCGCCTGCCCCATCAGGAAACCGAACACCTTCTCCTTGCCGGAACGATACGCCGCGTCCGAGTCCGGATCGGCGTTAATAACCTGCTTGACTATCTCCATCAATGCTGATGCGTCGCCTACCATCGCAAGTTGGTTGGCCTTGATATACTCATCCACGTCCGAAGTTTCCCCGGCCAGCGCGGCGGTCAGGGTCTGACGCGCGGCGTTGCGGTTGATCTCGCCTCCGGATTGCAGCGTGATTATCCTCGCCAACGCCTCGGGCGCGAGCGTCAACTGGTCGGGCGACTCCCCGCGTTCCTTGAGCGCGGCGAGTATCTCGCCCATGATCCAGTTCGCCGCGTCCTTCGGCTTGCCGCATATAGCCGCCGTGCGCTCGAACAGTTCGCACAGGGTTTTCTCTGAAACGAGTATGTCGGTGTCGTACGCGCTCAACCCGAATTCTGCGGGGTAGCGCACGCGCTTCTGTTCCGGTAGCTCTGGCAGAGCGGCGCGGCGGGACTCTATCCACTCGTCCGACAGCGACAGCGGCGCCAAGTCAGGCTCGGGGAAATAGCGGTAGTCGTGCGCGTCCTCCTTGGATCGCATCGCCATCGAGGCGTTCTTGTTGTCGTCCCAGCGCCGCGTTTGCTGGATGATCGGCCGACCCAGCTCGATCTGCTCGATCTGACGCGCCGTCTCGCCCGCCACCGCTCGGCCTATCGACTTTAGCGAGTTGATGTTCTTCATCTCGGTGCGCGTACCCAGCGCCGTCGAACCCATCGGCCTGACGGAGAGGTTCACGTCCACGCGCAGCGAGCCTTCCTGCATTTTGCAATCAGATACGCCCAGCATGGAGAGTGCCGCGCGGATCTGCCGCACGGTTTCGACCGTCTCTTCCGGGGTACGCATGTCCGGCTGCGTGACTATCTCGATCAGCGGCACGCCGCAGCGGTTGAAGTCGACCAGCGTCGAATCCGTCCATGGATCATGAACCAGCTTGCCTGCGTCCTCTTCCATGTGAATCTCGCGGATGCGAACGCGCTTCCCGAATACCTCTACCCAGCCGTCAGTGCACAGCGGCAGGTATAGCTGCGATATCTGAAACGCCTTGGGCAAGTCGGGGTAGAAGTAGTGTTTCCGATCGAACACCGCGTTGCGCGTGATATTGCAGTTCAGGGCCAGCCCGGCGCGCACGGCGTATTCGACCGCTTGACGGTTCAGCACGGGCAGCGCGCCCGGCAATCCCATACATACCGGACAAACGTGGGTATTCTGTTCGCCGCCGAACGCCGTGGTGCATCCGCAGAACACCTTGGTGGCCGTCGCCAGTTCAACGTGGATCTCAAGACCCACAACCGTTTCATACTGTGGCATACGCCGCGCCTCCCTTCGCCGCCGAAACCGGCGCGCACTGGTGCCAATCCGTCGCGGATTGATACGCCGCCGCCGCGCGTAATACGTTTACGTCGCTGAACGCCTTCCCGATGAACTGCATCCCTACCGGCATGCCGTCCTTATCAGAAAAGCCGCACGGCAGCGATACCGCCGGCAAACCCGCCAGGTTGACGGGCACGGTATATATGTCGCCCAGATACATCGTTAACGGGTCGTCGAGACTCTCGCCCAGCCTCATAGCCGTGGTAGGCGCGGTGGGAGTCAGTAATATATCGAATCGGTCGAACGCCGCGTCAAAAGCGCCGCACAACAACGCCTTGGCCTGCAGGGCTTTGTTGTAATACGCGTCATAGTAACCCGCGCTCAGCGCGAAGTTGCCCAGCATCAGCCGCCGCTTCACCTCGCGCCCGAAACCCTCGCTGCGTGCGCGGATGATCGCCTCGTCCAGCGGCAGTCCCGGTTCGGCGACCCCGCGCCCGTAGCGGATGCCGTCATACCGCGATAGATTCGAGGCCGCTTCCGCCGAGGCTATGATGTAATACGCGGGTACGGCGTATTTGAACATAGGGAATGAGAATCGCTCGACCGCCGCGCCGAGATTCGACAGCGTATCCGCCGCTTCCAGCGTCCGAGCGCGAACCGACGGATCCAATCCCGTCTCGAACGCCTCGTCAGGCACCCCGACCCGCAATCCAACTAATAGATCGGCGGAATCCGCGTTGACGTTTGCAATGGACGAATCGTCAAACTCGAACGGCGTCGAAGTGCCGTCGCGCTTATCCTCACCGGAGAGTATGGTCATCACCGCCGCGCAGTCGCGCGCGTCCTTCGCGATCGGGCCGATCTGATCCAGCGACGAGCCGTACGCGATCAGCCCCCAGCGTGATACCGCGCCATATGTGGGCTTAAACCCCGTCACGCCGCAGAACGCCGCCGGCTGACGGATTGATCCGCCCGTGTCGCTGCCCAGCGTGAACGGCGCAACCCTTGCCGCGACGGCCGCCGCCGCGCCTCCGCTCGATCCACCTGGACACCGCGAAGGATCCCATGGGTTGCGAGCAGAACCATAGGCGCTGGTTTCGGTCGTCGAACCCATCGCGAACTCGTCCATGTTCAGTTTGCCTATCATCACCGTTCCCGCCGCGCGCAGCCGCTCCACGACGGTCGCGTCATACATTGGCGTATATCCGCCCAGTATCCGAGACGCGCAGGTGGTCGGCGTGCCGCGCGTGCTGATGTTGTCCTTGACCGCGCAAGGCACGCCCGCCAGTTTGGACGGCGTGTCGCCGTTGTCTATTAGCGACTGGACGCGGCGCGCTTGGCGGATGGCCTCTTCCTCATTGATTGTGATGAAGGCGTTGATACCGTCGTTGGATTCTTTCGCGGCTTCGATCGCCGCGCGGGTCAGTTCCGCGACGCCGATCTGCTTGGATTGAATCAAGCCGCCCAGCTTGATTGCGGAGTATGACAGATAATCATTCATGACGAGCCGCCTCCCTCAAAGGTTTTGGGTGCGACGACATAACCGTCGCGCCGCACCGGAGCGTTGGCGATCAGCTCGTCGCGCGGCGCGGATGGCGTTACCGCATCCTCACGCCAGTGGTTGACCAGCGGCAGTACATGCGCGCGGGGCGGCACATCCCGCGTATCCAGCTCGTTCAACAGGTCGAAGTATCCCACCACGCCGCCCAGGTCGCGCGTCATCGCCGCCGCTTCAGAATCCGACAGCCGTATGCCCGACAGTTTCGCGATGCTATGGGTCATCGCGCTCGTTAATTCCATATATATCCCCCGCTCCATTCCGAAAATAAGCGCCAAATACGGCATAAACTCGGCAGGCCGCCTCCGCCGTTCTGTTTCCCTCATCATCCCCCTAGGGGGAGACGTCGCCGCGGCGTCAGACGGGGTTAACCCCGCGCCTTACTCGCGTCAAATCCTTCTTACGGCGACAACCTGGTAGTATCACGCGGGAACAAGCACGCTGTTCTGATATTATTCGCGCCGATCAGCTGTTTCAGCAGCCGTTCCAATCCCATGCCCAGTCCGCCGTGCGGCGGCATACCGTGCTTGTGGATCATCAGGTAACACTCAAACCCCGCCGGATCCAGTCCTCTCGCGACGATCTTTGCGACCTGCCGATCATAATCGTGGATGCGCTGCCCGCCCGTCGTGACCTCCATTCCCCTGAACAGCAGATCGAAACTAAGCGTGTACCTCGCGTCGTCCGGATCGTCCATCGCGTAGACGGGGCGTTTCTTAGTGGGGTAGTGCGTGACGAATACAAACTCGCTGCCCAGTTTCTCGGCGGCGTAGCGGCCTATCGCTTGCTCCTCTTCGGGGGTCAGGTCGTTCGGGTCGACGCGCGGCAGGTTGTACGCCTCGGCGGCTCGAGCCTTTGCCTCGTCGAAGCGCAGGGCGGGTATCGCGCCTATCTCGGGCGGCGTGAGCTTCAACGAATCCAGCTGCGGCGCGTACTCGCTGCGGAGTAGATTCATCATGTACTTCAGCGTGTACGTCTCGTTAGACATGACGTCCTCAAACGAGTCGATGAACCCGATCTCCAGGTCCAGCGAGGTGTACTCGTTCAGATGCCGCGCGGTGTTGTGCTTCTCAGCTCGGAACACCGGGCCGACCTCGAACACGCGTTCGAACACCCCGACCATCATCTGCTTGTAAAACTGGGGACTTTGCGCCAGTACCGCGTGCTGCTGGAAATACGGCACGCGGAATACGTTCGCGCCCCCCTCGGCTGACAGCGCTTCCAGTTTCGGCGAGTGGATCTCGGTGAAGCCGCGAGCGTTCAGGCTGTCTCGAAAGCCGCGCACCAATCCCTCCTGCAGCTTCATCACGGCGCGGGCGCGCAGATTGCGCAGCGTGACAGGGCGCAGCGACAGATCGGTGTCGAGCGTCAGCCCCATGTTCGTCTTGTGGATGGGCACGGGCATGGGTTCGGAGGGTGTGGACAGCACGCGGATCGACTCGGCGCGCAGTTCATACCCACCTGGAGCGCGCGGTTCCGCGACGATCGCGCCGATGACTTCGACCGCGTCTCCCTCCTTGGGCAGCCGTATATCCTCCGGCAGCACAACCTGTGTCACGCCGTCGTGCCGCCTAAGCACGGCGAACCTCACGCCCCCAAAATTGCGCAGCGTATGCACCATACCGTGCACCGTCACCGTACCGCCGACGTCCTTGAGGGCCGCCAATTCCGCCGTCGTGACCGGGGCCGATTCCATCGCGCGGATTGTCTTGACTGAATCCATCACATTCCCTCCAAAAGAAAATCCCGAGCGACGCTCGGGACGGAAAACTCCGCGGTACCACCCTGATTGGCGCGTTACAGCGCGCCCACCTCAACCCCGCTGTAACGCGCGGATCGCGCACGACCCTAGCCGCGTTATTCGCGGGTTCGAATCGCGGGCTTCGGAGTGTTCTTTCGCCCGGCACATTCCGGCGTCCGCTTTCAGCCGGGCGTCAGGCGTTAACCTGACTGCCTCGGCGGACGCTCCCTGTCGGCGCGCGCGGGGTACTCGGCTCCATCATCGCCGATATTCGTTATAGTATGACTCGGTTCAGGGGATTATATCAGAATCCTCGGTCGGAGTCAAAGCCATTCTTCGCTCGCCGATAAAGCGCGGGATTCGCCGTTTCTTTAATCGGCTGCCCGCGGCTGGGAGGCGGCGGTTCGCTTAATCGATATGACGACATGCCGATTCGGTTCCTCGCCCTCTGAGTGGGTCGTCACGCCCTCGAAACTCTGCAGCGCTGAGTG
>JAITDK010000164.1 GCA_031282605.1 Oscillospiraceae bacterium | reverse complement strand
GGCGAACCACGCGCAGACGGTCGTACGGCAGGTCGACCAGGTTGACCTTGTCGTTCTTGCGCGTGGTGAAATAGACCTCGCCGGCGGTGGGCCTGATGGCCTGGAGTATGCATCGACCCAGCGTCGTCTTGCCGCAGCCGGACTCGCCGACCAGCGCCAGCGTCTCACCCTTGTTGATGAACAGATCCACGTCGTCCACGGCGCGGACGTATCCGACCGTGCGCTTTAGGAATCCCTTCGTGATCGGAAAGTGCTTCTTTATACCCCTGACGTCCAGCAGCCGTTCTATTTTAACCGGTTCGGGGCGTGTCGGCGCTGATTGCATCACACGACCTCCTTTGCCATATACGATTCAACCTTGAAGCAGCGCACTAAATGCCCCGGCGCGGCCTCGACCATCGGCGCGGCGGTTTTGTCGCACAGCCCCGCCTCCGCCAGGTCGCAGCGGTCGTAAAACCCGCATCGTTCCGGCAGATTCATCGGATACGGCACGGTGCCGCGAATCGAATCGAACCGCCCCTTGCGCTGTTTATCCGCCGTGGGTATGGATCGCAGCAGCGCGCGGGTATATGGATGCCGCGGGTTGTGGAACAGTGAATCCACGTCGCAGTATTCGACGACCTTGCCCAGGTACATAACGGCGACGTCGTCGCTCGTCTCGGCGATAACGCCCAGATCATGCGTTATGTATATAACGGATGTGTTGATCTCCGTCTTAAGCTTGTTTATCAAGTCCAGTACTTGAGCCTGAACGGTTACGTCCAGCGCGGTGGTCGGCTCGTCTGCGATCAGTATAGCGGGCTTGCATGACAGCGCCATCGCTATCATCGCGCGCTGGCGCATACCGCCGGAGAGCTGATGCGGGTATTCGTCGATACGCTGTTCCGGGCTGGATATCCCCACGAGACCCAGCGCGTCTATGGCGATCCGCCGCGCCTTCCTCTCATCGCTCTCCACGTGCAGGCGTATCGCCTCGATTATCTGGTTGCCTATCGTGTGAATAGGTGAGAACGCCTTCATCGGCTCCTGGAATACCATTGCGATATTCCCGCCGCGTATCGAGCGTATCTCGGGACCGACCGGGTTTAGTTTAGTGATGTTGATCGGCTGGTCTAGGCGCTGCCCGTTCTTCTCATAGAGCAGTATGTCGCCGGTGATCTTCGCGTACGACGGCAGCGTGCGGAATATTGCGGATGCCGTTACCGACTTACCGCATCCCGATTCGCCCACGATGCCCAACGTTCCACCCTTGCGCAGCACGAGAGACACGCCGTCCACCGCCTTGAGCAGCCCGGCGTCCATCTTGAAGTGTACCTTGGTCTCGCGCATCTCCAGTATGATGCCGTCGTTTACGGCGTCTGGCGAGTTGGTTTTATTGCCATTCTGGCTATTCTTACCATTCTGCACCGCCGATCCCTCCTATCCCTGCTTATATGGATCGGCCGCATCTCTCAGGCCGTCTCCCGCAAAGTTGAACATCAGTACCGTTACAACGATGAATGCCGCTGGAAACATCTTCCACGGCTGCTGGGCTATCGCCTCGACCGTCTGACAATCCTGCAGCAGGGTGCCCCAACTGATCGTCGGAGGCTGCAGCCCCAGTCCGAGGAAGCTTAGCGAGGTCTCGCCCAGTATTGTAGCGGGTATCGATCCCGTGATCGATACGATGATATAGCTCATGAACATCGGCAGCATGTGTTTGAATACCACGCGCTTGTGAGTCGCTCCCGACAGCCTTGCCGCGGTAACGAACTCCTCCTCGCGCACGGAGAGTATCTTCCCGCGCACGACGCGCGCCAGTCCAGTCCAGCCGATCAGCGACATTATGATGCACATCAGCAGATACTGAGTGTATGACGACATCTCCTTGGGCAGCGCGGCCGCCAGCGCCATCCACAGCGGTATGCCCGGTATGCTCATTATTACGTCGATCGTACGCTGCACCAACCCATCCACAAGGCCGCCCATGTAGCCCGACAGCCCGCCCAGCGTCAGTCCTATCACAAATGTGAAGAATATGGAGACTAGGGCGAACGACAGCGATACCCTGCCGCCGTACAGCGCGCGGGTGAATACGTCGCGTCCCAGGCTGTCCGTCCCAAAGGGGTGAGCGGGCGACGGGGAAAGCCGCGAGAGCTGCGCGGTCATGTTTGTGTCAACGAGTGTGGGATCGCCAAAGACCTGCGGTACCCACAGGTCGGCGGATAGCGCGAGTCTGACCACGAATACGATCCAGAAAAAGGAGATGACGGCAAGCCTGTTTTTTAGCAAACGCCTGAGCGCGTCGCCCCACAGGGTACGGGATGCCGCGTTTGCGGTGCGGCCTTTCACGGTGCGGCCCTTCCTTTCGACGCCGGGAGTGCCGTTGCGCGTCACACTGAGTTGCGTCATATCACTCCACCTCCTTTTTCCCATAACGGATACGCGGATCAAACAACGCGTAGCTGATGTCGATGATGAGATTGATAGCCATGACGACGATGACAATGAGGATGACGCCCCCCATGACAATCGGCCAGTCTCGCTGGATGATGGCCAGATATATCTCACGACCGATGCCCGGCCAGCT
>JAITDK010000129.1 GCA_031282605.1 Oscillospiraceae bacterium | reverse complement strand
TTATGATAAGGTCGAGCGGACGAACGCTGCCTATAGCGTTTCGGCGACTTCGAGCCACTACGACTGGGCGATTAAGAAAATCAAGGCGCAGATTAAGGCGCTGAAAGGTCAAGCGCAATGAGCAAGTATGAGCCGCTGTGGAATCATCTGCAAGCTGACGGACGCGATACGTTCAGGATGACCTTTGAAGAAATTCGCGCCGTTCTCGGCGTTGATATCGACCACTCTTTCCTGACGTACAAAAAAGAGGCGGCTCAATATGGCTATGAAGTCGGGAAAATCTCTTTGAAAGAGAAGTATGTTACATTCAATAAAGAGGTATGAATATGGCGTCTTCAGCAATCGACGAGTACATCGCATCCCAGCCGGAAGCCGTTCAGCCGCTGCTAAACGCCGTCCTGCAAACCCTGCGCGATACGCTACCTGACGCAACGGAAAAACTCGCGTGGCAGATGCCGACGTTCTGGAAAGGGGGCAACCTGATCCACTTCGCGGCACAGAAGAACCACCTCGGCATATACCCGGGCGCGGAAGCGATGGAGCATTTCGCGCCGCGGCTGACCGGATACAAAACGAGCAAGGGCGCGGCGCAGTTTCCGTACAAGACGCTCGGGGTGGAGCAACTCGCGCTGATTTCGGAGATTGCCGCTTGGTGCGGCGTGCGCAACGCCAAATAACGCGCGGATAAGGTGAGGATGATGACCAAAACCAACGCGCTGCGGATACTCGAAACCGCGAATATAGCGTATTCGGCTCGCGAGTACGACGTGTCCGACGGCGAAATCTCCGGAACAGCGGTCGCCGCGAAGATTGGACTAGAGCCTGAGCGCGTGTTTAAGACGCTCGTGACTGAAGGCAAAACCAGCGGACTGAATGTGTTCGTCGTTCCGAGCAGCGTCGAGCTTGACCTCAAGAAGGCGGCTTCAGCGGCGGGGGACAAGTATGTCGAGATGATCAAGTCGCGGGAGCTTGAGCCGAAAACAGGATACGTTCACGGCGGGTGCTCGCCCGTTGGAATGAAGAAGCAGTTCCCGACGTTCATCGACGAAACGGCGCGGCTATACGACACGATATATGTCAGCGGTGGAAGGATTGGTTTGCAAGTCGAGATTTCGCCCGACGACCTTGCAAGGCTGACAGGCGCGGCGTTTTGCGATTTGTTCTGAGGAGAGGAACGCCCTCGCCCTCACCTCGCCAGCGCCTGATACCCCGATTCCGCCATAATCCGCACTATCCTATCAATATGCGCATGATCCTGCGTCTCTAGGGTGATCTGCAGTATCGCGTTGTTGAGTCCCGCGTCCAGGTTCGTGCGATCATGCTGGATCGAGACGATATTGGCCTCGGTCTCGGATATCATCTTGAGCAGACGATGAAGCCGCCCTGGTTTATCCTCGATGACTGTCTGCAGCGTGACCAGTCGACCCGCCTTCATCATGCCTTTGTCGATGATGCGCGAGAGCATCGTTACGTCGATGTTGCCGCCCGAGAGCACGCACGCGATCTTGCCCTTGACGGGAATCTTGTTGTACAGCAACGCCGCCGCCGCCGTCGCTCCCGCTCCTTCGGTGATTATCTTGGACTTCTCAAGCAGCGTCAGGATCGTCTGCGCTATCTCGTCGTCGTCGACCGTGACCACGTCGTCGAGATATTGCTTGCATATCTTAAACGTCAGGTCGCCAACCCTGCGCACCGCTATGCCGTCCGCGATCGTTCGCGCAGACTCCAGTTCAATCGGCGCTCCGGCTTCCAGCGCCTTTTTCATAGAGGGACATCCCGCCGCTTCAACGCCGTACACCATCACGTCCGGTCTGAGCCGCTTAACGGCCAGCGCGATGCCCGAGGCCAGCCCGCCGCCGCCTACCGGCACCGCGATCGCCGTCACATCAGGAAGATCCTGCAGTATCTCCAACCCGATAGTACCCTGACCCGCGATGATCTTCGGGTCGTCGAACGCGTGGATATACGTCATGCGCGTCTCGGATTCCACCTCGCGGGCGCGGGTGTACGCGTCGTCATACGCCAGACCGTGGAGGATCACGGTCGCCCCTAGGTCGCGGGTAGCTTGGATCTTAGCCAGAGGCGCGCCTTCGGGCATCACGATCGTCGCGGGCGTGTTGAACATCCGCGCCGCCAGGGCGACGCCTTGAGCGTGATTGCCGGCCGAGGCCGCGATCACGCCGTGCGCGCGTTCCTCGTCCGTTAGACTGGCGATCTTGATGTACGCGCCGCGCACCTTGAATGACCCCGTAATCTGCAGGCTCTCCGTCTTGAGGCAAACCTGGCGACCGTCGTTCGATAGAACGCGCGATGGCACCATCTCGGTCGAATAGAGCACGGGGCGCAGCCGCTCGCGCGCCTCAAGAATGTCGCCCAACGTCAGCTCCATAATAACAACCTCTATTATACTTAACTATTAATAGCGTAGATCAATATCGAAGCCGCCACTGCCGCGTTCAACGACTCGACCGGCGCGCGCATTGGTATCGAAATCGTCTCGTCCGCAAGAGCGGCCAACTCCGGTGAAACGCCACGCCCTTCGGAACCTATTATCAGCGCCCACGGCTCATTTATGCTAACGGAGGCATAGTTCATTCCATGAGAGTCCGCCATTATGACGCGGGTTCCGTTCGTCTTCCACACGCCGGCAACCTCGCTCGCCGACTGCGAGACGCACACTGGCACGCGAAAAACCGATCCCATAGACGCGCGCACAGCCTTCATTGAATAGGGATCGGCACAGGTCTCCGTCATCAGAACGCCTGTACATCCCGCGGCGTCCACCGTGCGGATGATCGTGCCCACGTTGCCGGGATCCTGCACGCCGTCTAGCACGACCGCGCGCGAACCCAACAAATCAGGCCGCGTCTGTTCTGGCAGCGAGGCCTCCGCGATAACGCCCTGCGGCGAAGGGGTGTCCGATAACCGCGAGAGCAGCGCGGTTGAAAGGTAGACCACTTCGACGCCGGCGTTTCCCGCATCGTATATCAGTGATTGAAGCGCGTCGGAGCGGCGTTCGTCCACCAGCAGCGCCGACGCGGATCCGCTGATTAGCGCCTCGCGCGCCAGACGCTCTCCGTCTAATAAAAAAGCGCCGCGCAGCACGCGATCAGCGCGCGTACGTAACGCAAGCCAGGTAAGGTAGCGCGGATTCCGCGCGCTGGTTATGCGCTCACTAAGCGCCTTTGGCGATCTCGACAAGTTTCGCGAACGCGGGCATATCGTTGACCGCGATATCGGCTAGGATCTTACGATTGACGACGACCCCCGCTCTCTTAAGGCCGTTAATAAATACGCTGTATGATACGCCGTTGATCCGCGCCGCAGCGTTGATACGTACGATCCATAGACGGCGGAAATCGCGCTTGCGCAGCTTGCGTCCGATATAAGCGTAGCGCAGCGAACGCATGACCTGTTCGTTAGCGGCATGATACTGCTTAGACTTCGCGCCGAAGAATCCTTTAGCCAGCTTGAGAATCTTCCTGCGCTTCTTATGGGCGTTGACCGCCCTCTTAATCCTGGCCATAGCTAGTCCCTCCCTTAAAGATTAACGATGATGGGATAAGTATTATCGGTACAGGATTTTATTCCTTACCCCAGATAATTACGCATATGGAATTAGTTTCTTCATCGTGCCGGCCTGGGTCTGGTCGACGTAGCCGCCGTTACGCAGGTTGCGCTTCTGCTTAGCGGTTTTATGACCCATCATATGGTTGCGAAAGGCACTGGCGCGCTTGAGCAGACCGGACTTGGTCACGCGGAAGCGTTTGGCGGCGCCTTTGTGGGTTTTTTGCTTGGGCATGGGCGTATCCCTCCTAAATATGGTTTAGGCCCGGGGAGTCGCGTTGGGTATCGGCCTCGCCGCCGGAGCCGCCTGCGGTCTGGGTTCAGGCTTGACGTCTGAAGCGAGCGCCGGGCGCGCCAACTGTGGTTTTAGCGGAGCCTTGGTCGCGGACGTTTCCTTGGCGGGATCCTTGGGCGAAAGGATCATTATCATGTGCCGGCCTTCCAGCAGCGGCCGACGTTCCATCACGGCAAATTCCTTTACGCGATCCATGAAGTCGTTCATCACCTTCACGCCAATCTCGGCATGAGTGATCTGGCGCCCCCTGAAGCGGATGGAAACCTTGACCTTGTCGCCGTCCTGCAGGAATTTAAGCGCGGCCTTGGCCTTAACCTGGACGTCGGCTTCCTCGATGGTCGCGGAGAGCTGGACTTCCTTCAGGGTAACAATTTTTTGGTTTTTGCGGATCTCGCGCTCGCGTTTGGCCGTCTCGAACCGATACTTATCGTAATCCATCAGCTTGCAGACCGGTGGATGCGCGTTCGCGACGATCTTCACCAAGTCCAGCGATTGTTCCTCGGCCAAATCCAGGGCGCGGCGGGAAGTCATCACCCCCAGCTGGTCGCCATTGGGCGCGATAACCCTAACCTCGCGGTCACGAATTTCCTCATTGATCATCAGATCCGCGGCTATATCGATACACCTCCCGACATATCAAAAAAACGGACGTCGCCGTCCGCCCAACAAGCCAACACAATCTCGCCGTAATAACGACGGACTGTGATTAACTCACAACCCGGCTGGCATCGCCGCCAGGTGAGAAGCGGACAGCTTCTACTTTACTTAATTATGCTACCACGATCCGGCGGCTTTGTCAAGGCTTTATCCACGGCCTACAGCAATTCCAAATCTAAAATTTTTCAACGTGATTTGGTTGTCTGCAATCGTTTTTTTCGGACGAGAATCGCTCGCTGTACTATATGTACCTTGTATCTCACGAATGTGCCTGTGATGCCGTACGAGTCGCTGCGGCGGGACGCTGTTCGATCTGCGGATCGAATGCGCTTTAAGTTTGTGGCGCCCCGCCACTATGGCGTGAGTTGACAACTAACTTACAACGTTTACACTGGCGGGGCGCAGGGTTGGAGCGATGGAACGTTGGAACGAGGAACGTCCCTGCGGGGAGCCTGGGACTCTGTCCCAGACCCTGCGAAGGGCTATCCGCCCTTTCGAAACCCGACCAGGCTTCGCCTGGACCATCGTGATACACAATCTACCGGCTTCGGATCGCCGGTTGTACCTGGATAGTCTGTTCCGGAACGCGACCGGTTCCCCCGACCCTCAGCGCCCCCTAGGTTCCCCCTTGCCCTACAACCCATTTTCCCCGAAAAAGGGCACAAAAGTTGAGTGCGAAGCGGGTAAGAGACAAGGGCGT
>JAITDK010000127.1 GCA_031282605.1 Oscillospiraceae bacterium | reverse complement strand
AGGACGTCCCGACCGTGCCGCCAGCCGCGTAATCGCCTCTTTTTATTGGCTGCTTCCGGGCAGTCCACTTTGCTGTACCCTTCTTTTAGGCTGAGGTTGTTGTTGGATGTTTCAAACTTGCACGACTATGAAGCGCCCTACACGAACAACCAAGCGGAACGAGACCTGCGGCATTGCAAAACGAAGCAAAAAGTCTCAGGCTGCTCTCGAATGTGGGGCGGCCTAACGGATTACTGTAAAATCCGATCTCTTATAGATACTGTCAGAAAACGCGGCGAAGATGTTCTCGCCGCCATTCGAGCCTGCCTTCGCCGCGCTCGTGCACTCTCTCCCTGCTGAGCTGTAACGGCAATGATGGTGTCATCCATTTTATTATATATAGATAAATAGAATAGTATGAACCACATGTAGCTTTGCATTTTATTTGGACGCATTTAAAAAGAGGAATACCTGAAGGAAGATGGGAGATTTCAATAAATTTATGATTAAATATCATAATGAGTTTTGAAAAACGCTCATAGCATCTCTCCCGCGGTGATTGATAACGACTGTTATACGACGCTATGAGCTGTGTCTACTACTACGAAACCAGCAACCGAAAGAGATCCAAAAGGAACGCAACCGCAACAGCAAGCGCAGGCGGATGTGGTTGCTGCTGCGGTCTCTTTCGGTTGCTGGTTTCGTAGTAGATCAGCCGTTGTGTTTTGCGATGCGCTCGATGCGCTCCATTATTTCAAGGCTCATGCGCGCGTTGTGATAGGGGCAGATAAAGCCGTTAGCCTTGTCGGGCGACGGGTCCGGCGTGCCGTCCATGCCGACGCGTGCGTGCCAGCCGCCGAGCTTGCGGTCAACGAACGTATTGTCGATATATGCGATCGACTGCGCGGCGCGATCCAGGAACGAGCCCTCTCGCGTCAACTGCCACGCGTTCAGGCAGCCGACGACCGCCTCCGCCTGTTCCCACCATGAAAAGTGCGTGTACAAATACGTTCTGGTTGATGGATCGTATTCGCTGGCCAGCGCGCCGCTCTCGTGGAAGCCCATGTCGCACACCGCCCTAGCAATGTTCACGCACACATCCCGCGCCGCCCGAACGGCTTCCGGCTCACACAAAGCCTCGGCGGTTTCATACAACAGCCAGCTGCCTTCAATGTCATGGCCAAAGGACTGCACAGGGGTAGTGGGCGTCCAGTCGCGCCTTTGGAAATAGTAAAAATGGTGCGTCTGCCTGTCCGTAATTTTGTTCAGGAACAGATACAGTAGTTCCCGGACGCGCGAACGCAGCGTTGAGGACGGGGCGGCGCGCAGCAGGTTGGTGTACGCCTCGATGAGGTGCAGATGGGTATTCATCGTTTTCTCTTCTTCGGAGAAACGATTCATTCCGCGTCTGTTTGGTGTCCGCTGCCAGTCCGCGTCGGCCGTTTCGTAATAACCCAGGGATTGCGCGTCGTATAGGTGCGTGTCCAGTTTGTCCACCGTCTCTTGCGCGAGGCACACGGCCGCTTTATCGTCGAAAGCCCGCGCGTATTCGGCCAGCGCGTAAACCGCGAACGCGTTGCCGTAAACAAATTTATAGGTAGACGAGGGAGAGCCGTCATATTTCACCGATGTGAAGAACCCGCCGTTTGCCTGATCATAGAAACACTTTACAAAATACTCGTACGCTCTCCGTGCGTACGCCTTGTAAACCGCCCTGCCAGTCACGCGGTATGCCGACGAGAACGTCCACACTAGGCGTGAAAACAGCACGATGAATCGATCCGCCGTTTTATCCGGCGTGTTGTCTGGCAGCACGACACCATAAAACCCGCCGTTCTCATCGTCAGGCATATGCTCCATCCACCAGGGCAGAAGCCTGTCATGAAGATCCGATTCGGCGAACGACTGGAGCGTTTCAAAACGCGCGTCTACTAGATCCATGGCTGCTCATCTCCTTGCCGTGCCGGCATAGACCCGCACACGAAACCGCTCACACCGGACTGACGCCCTTGCATACTCTCCCGCAATATCATACGACGACGCTCGGCCCAGTTTCGGCGCGGCGTTTGTCGTCCTCGGCGGCGCGCTGCAGTTCCTCATCCCATACCAGATGACGGAACGGCACGGCGGATTCAGTTTCCGCAATCCACTTGATGAAGTGCTCCATCATAGGTACCGTCCAGCCTGTGTCAATCTGCGCGGATGTATAGATCTTGTTTTGCAAGCAATAGAAGCCGAAGATGTCGCGCACGTGAGACTTCTCCGCGCCGATCACTACGTCTTCCAACAGATGCGCCGGGATGAACAGCACGCCTGACTTGGACGCGTACACAATGTCGCCCGGGATGCATACAGCCCCGCCGATGCGGGTGGCGGTATTGAAACCCGTCATGACATATTCGGCGATGGGCGTCGGATCTTCGCCGCGATGGAGCACTTGCAGACCCTCGATTTTCACAATCTGCTCCATGTCGCGTATGCCACCCCAGAGAACCGCGCCGCCGCGCTTCGTGCGGGTGCGAATCGCGGTGGATAGGTTGCCGCCGACAAACGTGCCGTCCCGCACCTTGTCAAAGAAGTCCACGACCAGAACGTCGTCTTCAATCAGCGATTCTATCACCCATTGGTTGAACGTGCCTTTCCTGCCCTCCGCTTCAAGGCCTTGCTTCATGAGGAGCGCTTGCAAATCCGGGCGCGTGGGCATCATGGTGGCGGTTACGGCGCGGCCGACCAGGCGATAATCATCGTCTGGATTCGTGCGCATGAACTCGCCCTGAAACTGATACTTGTAGCCCAGGCGGTAGATGTGCCCCCACGCTTCTTCGAGCGTCAGCTTGCGCAGGCGCACAAGCAGATCCGCACTGACGTTTGGGCGGCCGTCCGGCAAACGCTCGCCCGTCCAATTCGACGTTAAGAATAAGATCTCTTCTTTGCTAGAAAATTGCACAGAACATCTCTCACTTTTTCTTAATTTTCATGCATACTCAGGTAAGCATCGAGCCGCCGTCCACCCGGATGGTAGTTCCCGTGATGTGCTCGGCTTCTTTCAATGCCAGGAAACACACGACCGCCGCCGCGTCGCTTGGCAAGCCGCCCCGCCCTGACGGGAACACGGAGCGGAAGCGCAGCAAGCGTTCCTCCTCGCTCAGGTTCTGATGGCGCGGCAGCACGGAAAATGGCTTGGGCTGGCCGGTCTTGCCTTCGATTTTCACGCCTCCCGGCGCGACAATGTTCACCGTGATACCCAGGTGACCCAGTTCCAGCGCGGCTTCGCGTGTGAGCATCTCCAGCCCGCCCTTGGATGTTGCGTACGCCGCGTCGAAATCCGTCGGACGCTTCCCGTGAACCGATGATATGACGACGATCCTGCCGTTCCCGCTCTCTTTTAGGTGCGGTGCGGCATACTTCATCATCAGGAACGCCGCGCGGAGATTGACGTTGATCACCCGCGTGAAGATCTCAAGGTTGGATTCAATAAAGGAATGATGTGTTTGAATCGCAGCGTTGTTCACTAGAACGTCCAGTCCGCCGAGATCATTCACGGCCTGGCCGACCAGATATTCGCATCCGGACGGAGTACCGACGTCGGATGGGATGAGGTACGCGTCCGTGAGCGTTTTCAACTCCGCGAGCGTGTCCTGCGCCATGGCAGGGTTAGCGTTGCAGCCTATGGCCACGCGCGCGCCGCGTCTGGCGAATTCCATCGCAATACCTTTACCGATGCCTTTACC
>JAITDK010000120.1 GCA_031282605.1 Oscillospiraceae bacterium | reverse complement strand
AACAGCCAGAGGGGCTAGCTTTGATACAGCGTGCAGCGGATCCTCGTCAACGCACAGGAAGTTGCCTATATCCACCAGCGCGCCGAAGTTCGGATGGTCGACCGCGTCGATCAACGCCTCGACCCTGTCGCTGTCTTGGCAGAAGAAACCATGATTCTCCACCGACGTTTTGACGCCCAAACCCGCAGCGTATTCCGTCACTGCGCGATAGCCCTCGCTTAGGCGCGGCAACGCGTGCTTGAAGTCGTGAATACCGTGCGCGCCGCTTGGCCATCCCTGCGTTGCGTCGTGGCGCAGCACGGGCGCGCCGAGAATCGCGCAAGCGTCGACGGCCTTATGCAGCGTTTCAACCTGCATGGCCACGTCGTTGGCCAGGAAGTCCGAGCCGACACATACGGTGGTCACGGTAATACCCAACGCGTCGCACGCTTTCTTGACAGGCTTGGCGTATTGCAACGCATCTTCGGCGCTTGACGCGATCTCGAAACCTTCAAACCCCAGTTCCGACGCGAATCTAGGCAGTTCCGAGACGTCGGTCGCGCGCTTGTCCCTTATCAGATCCCTGAGGCTGTATGAACTGACGGTCAGTTTCATGTTATGCTCCTCCGCGCTAGCTTTTATTCCACAATTATACACGTTCACGAGGCGATTTCAACAGCGCGTTTTACGGGCGAAAAAATCCTCCAACTTTTCCGATAGCTCAAAGGGTTTCGCGGATTTGCATCGAATAACAGCAAGACAGGCTGTATCAAAATATGGATGCGATACCATCCGAACCCAGGAGGTCCGTTCAGAATGAGCTTTGTGAAGAAGTTCCTCAAGGGATTCAAGGAATTCGCGATGCGTGGCAACGTAATGGATCTGGCCGTCGGCGTGATGATCGGCGGCGCGTTCAGCCAGATCGTCAGTTCAGTTGTCAACGATCTGGTTATGCCGCTGATAGGCTTGCTGCTGGGGCGGATCAATCTGGCGGGGCTGTTCATTGCACTGGACGGCAAGCGTTACGCCAGCGCCGCGGAGGCTGCGGCAGCTGGCGCGGGGGTGTTCAATTACGGTTCGTTCATCACGAAGGTGATCGACTTTGTGCTGATGGCGCTGGTAATATACGCGATGGTTACGGTTATCCAGAGGATCGTACCCAAGCCCAAGGAAGCGCCAGGTCCCGAGCCGCGCCTGTGTCCCTACTGCAAGAGCGTCCTGGACGCCGACGCGACCCGTTGTCCGAACTGCACATCCTACCTGGTGGATGAACTGCCCGACGACGTGGCGGAGTCGCTGGGATTGGACGACATCGCCGCTATAGATAATCAAGAAAACCCCGCAGTTGGATAAAAAACCGCTGAATATAATCTAAAATACAGTAACAATGGCCAGCTCCCTGCGTACTATGCATACGGAGGGAGCTGATAGCTATGTCCCCCATCAACACGTCCGAGGCGCTGGCGCGAACCCATTCAAGCATGTTCGCCCGGTGCCATCTATGCAAAATATTGTGGTATTTCGTGATAGGAGCTGTGTTTGGATGTATATTTGAGACGACGCTGACGCTGCTTCGCACAGGCCAGCTCTCGCGTCGAGTCGGGCTGATGTACGGGCCGTTTAACACGATATACGGAGTTGGCGCGGTTGTGCTATATTTGGCGTTAGGGTGGCAGCAGGCAAGCGCGCGATGGTCGCGAGTCGCGGCGGTATTCCTGGCGGGGGCGATTGTCTGTTCCGTGCTGGAGTATACCGCATCGTTGCTGCAGGAGAAGGCGTTCGGCACGAAGTCGTGGGATTATTCAAATCAGCCGCTGAATATCAACGGCAGGGTGTGCTTATTGTCGTTTGCCGTTTGGGGCGGATTATCGGTCGCGTGGGTATGGTGGGTGCAACCGTTCTTTGAGCGGTTGATACTGCTGATACCAATACGGGTAGGGATACCGTTGACGGCGGCTATGTTCGTGCTGATGCTGCTGGACGTCGGGATCACGGTGGCCGCGGTGATCCGCTGGGGCGAACGGGTGGAGGCTATACCCAACGCCTCTGACTGGGCGCGCTGGCTGGATGCGCACTATCCCGACAGCGTAATGAGGTCGACGTTCCCGAATATGCGATTTCTGAATTAACGCGAGTCCTTCGTAATCTCGCGGATTTGTAAAGGAGGTTAAACAACAAGGGCGGCGACACGCCGTCCTTACATGGTAAACATTTGTTCCGTTAACCTTGTTTGATTGCGGCGGTTACCATCTTTCCAAAATCCTTGAGGCCAGCGTGCTGTACCGCTTTTCAATCTGATAGTTCCGCACCATAGCGGCGAGCGCGGATTCCTTACCGATCAGTACGACCAGCTGCTTGGCGCGCGTGACCGCGGTGTATAGCAGGTTGCGCGTGAGCAGCATCGGCGGGCCGCCTACTACGGGCAGCAGCACTACCGGGAACTCGCTTCCCTGGCTTTTATGTACCGAGATGCAGTAACCCAACTCCAGATCGTCCAGCTGCGCCGTATCATATAACGCAAGGCGATCGTCGTCAAACCGAACCGATAGCGACCGATCCTCCGCGTCCAATTCTTCGATGTAGCCCATGTCGCCGTTGAAGACGCCCTGCCCTTCTTCTTTACCGCGTTCCCACTCTAATCGATAGTTGTTGCGCATCTGCATCACTTTGTCTCCCAGCCGGAACATGATATCACCGCGCGTGAACTCGGGCTTGTCTTTGTCCGGAGGGTTGAGCTTTGCCTGAAGGAGCTTGTTCAGCGTCCAGACTCCGCAGTCGCCCTTTTTCATCGGGCTTAACGCCTGAATAGATTTTGTAGGATCGCCGCTGATATTCATGAATTTAGGCAGACGCCGGGTGTATAGATCTACCAGCGTTTCCGCAGCGGCACGCGCGCCATCCTGCCGTTCCAGGAAGAAATCCGACTGCTTCTCATTTACGCGTGGCATCTTGCCTTCGTTGATATCGCGCGCGTTAAACGCTATCATGCTGTGATCGCTCTGGCGATAGACGCGTGTCAGACGCGTTACGGGGAACGCGCCGCTGTCCAGCATGTCGCGAAGCACGTTGCCGGGGCCGACCGGCGGCAGTTGATCCGCGTCGCCGACGAACACCAGCCTCGTGCCAGGCTTTATCGCGCGCATCAGCGCGCGCATTAGGAACAGATCCACCATCGACGTCTCATCCACAATCAGCGTAGCGACGTCAAGCGGGTCGTTCTCGTCTCGCGCGAATGAAAGGCGCTCGTTATCATCCTCCCCGCCGTATTCAAGCATACGGTGGATTGTCTTCGCCTCGCTGCCGGTGGCTTCGGTCATGCGCTTGGCAGCGCGCCCTGTCGGAGCGGCAAGCGCGAAGTTACCTTCCTTAGACACTTGATCCAGTATGCAGCGTATGATAGTCGTCTTACCCGTGCCGGGCCCGCCCGTTATTACGCATACGCCGGAGCGCAGCGAACACAGCACCGCCTGGCGTTGGGTTTCATCCAGCAATGTGTGATTCTTCCGCTCAAACTGTTCGACTCGATCCAGCCGTATGCCATCGTCCTCCACCCTGAATCGCGGCGCGGAGTCCCGTAGGTCTATCAGGCGCCTGGCTACTTCGGCCTCCGCCTCGTAGAAATTCTGCAGATACGCGGCAGTATGCTGCGGCAGCGTCCTAAGCGTTATCCTTTTTGACAACGCCAGTTCGGATATAGAGCGCTCCAGCAGTTCTTCCGCGACGTTGAGCAATTCGCGTGCGCGCGCGGTCATATCTTCCTTGGGCAGGTAGCAGTGCCCGTCCGACACGGACGCGGCGCGCAGCGTATGCAGCACGCCGGCCGCGATGCGGTACGGGGATTCCGGCGTCAAGCCCATAGACAGCGCGATAGCGTCCGCCGTCTTGAATCCAACGCCGGATACGTCTTCTATCAGCCTGTAAGGATTCTGACGGA
>JAITDK010000022.1 GCA_031282605.1 Oscillospiraceae bacterium | reverse complement strand
GGCGGACTCATGCGTCCTAGCATCTCGCGCACCTCCTTCGACTCGGTGATCAGCAGCAGCATCCATTGGGCTTCAAGTCCCATTGCGTTGAGGGTTGGCAGATCCGGTACGTAACCCTTGTCCGCAGCCCATGGGTACTGCTTCAGGAATTTATGCAGGTCGAGAACCTTTATCTGCAGTTTGTCGGAGAAGACGACATCGGGTTGATTCTTCTCCCGCAGCATGAAGTCCGTATGGAAACGGTCGGGTATCGACGGTACATAATCATGCATTACTATGCAGATCAGTATAACACGATGCAGTCTGTCATACGGCTGTCCGCTTTTCAGCTGCTTGTAAATAAAGTCAGACGCATAGAACAGTTCCCGCTCGGGCATGAACCTGAACCAATATACCTGCATCTCTATCTGCGCCAGATCGCCGTTCTCCAGCGTGGCTAAAATATCCACTACGCCATACTTGTCGTCGGGCATGTCAGGCTCAAGCTGCAGGTGCGTCTCCAGTTTGTCGACATGTATGCCGCGCTCAAGGAACGTCTCAAGCATTCCCTCAACCCGTTCAGGATGCTCCGCTTCGCCAAACGTCGCCGTGAACACGAAGTCGTTCGTCAAGCGCATTATGCGCTGGCCGACCGCCATCCCCATCACCTCTAGATTCCATTATAGTTTTAGAGGGCACGTTAGTCAAGATTCTAAGGATGATCCGGCGCATTGTCAGAGCATTTTCCTACAGGCAATATATGTAATTAACGTGGATCCAATGACGGATAAATCCATGCGGCGGCCTTTACTCGCGCCCGCCATCCTCAATCACGCCCTCGACCCATACAATCCTATCCGCGAGAGAGCCGAACGCCCCGCAACCCATCTTATCCCCGCCCGGCAGCTGAGCTTTCAACACACCCAGTCGCCAAGTCCAGTATCGTCGAGCGTCGTCCGTCAGCGGCGGCAGCGCAGTTTGTCCCAAATAGAGCAGACGCGGGTCAGATTCATTTACAACGCCGCCGAAATAGTCCGCACGCAGTACGGGATACCACCGTCCGGCGGAACATACGACTCGTTCCCGCGAAACAGCATACCCGTGCGAGTTCAACCAATGCCGCACCAATTCCGGATCACGGTTGGGCGACAGCGACAGGATTGGATCACCCAGCCGCGCCAGCGCCGCGCAGCCGTCGTCCAGTATATCGACGATGCTCTGAGCGCCCATGCCCGCGATCATAATCGCCGACGGCTTAGGTTCGCAGTCCTCTAGAGCGATTATCCCGTCGCCTAAAACGAATCGCACACGATCAGCGAATCCCATTTGCGTGAGATTCGTCTTCGCGCGCGACAATGCTTTGTGCGATATATCTGTTGCGAATACGAGATTGCAACGCTTCTCGGCCAGCAATCGCGCAGACGCGTATCCGTGATCCGTCCCGACGTCGGCGACCGACTCGCATGTCGGCACATAATCCGTCACGGCGGCGAGCCGGATCGAGACGACTGGCGATGTTCTTACCCCATACTCATTTTGAACGAGGTTTAGCTCAAAGGCGGAGGGGTCTTCGCTCATGCTAATCCAGGAAATCCTTTAGTTTCTTCGATCGGCTTGGATGCCTTAGCTTCCGCAGCGCCTTCGCCTCAATCTGGCGGATGCGTTCGCGCGTGACGTTGAACTCCTTGCCGACCTCCTCTAGCGTACGCTGCCGCCCGTCGTCCAGGCCGAAGCGCAGACGAAGCACCTTCTCCTCGCGCGGGGTGAGCGTATCCAGGACGGTGGTCAGCTGCTCCTTCATCAGCGTGAACGACGCGGCCTCGGCGGGCGCGGGCGCGTCGTCGTCGGGGATGAAGTCGCCCAGGTGGCTGTCCTCTTCCTCGCCGATGGGGGTCTCTAGCGAGACAGGCTCCTGCGCTATCTTGATTATCTCGCGAACCTTCTCCTCCGGGATCGCCATCACGCGCGCTATCTCCTCGGGCTGCGGCTCGCGGCCCAGTTCCTGCAGCAGCTGGCGAGACACGCGGATCAGCTTGTTTATCGTCTCGACCATGTGAACCGGTATGCGGATCGTGCGCGCCTGATCGGCTATCGCGCGCGTGATCGCCTGCCTGATCCACCAGGTCGCGTATGTGGAGAACTTGTACCCCTTGCGATAGTCGAACTTCTCGACCGCCTTGATCAAGCCAAGGTTGCCCTCCTGGATAAGGTCGAGGAACAACATGCCGCGGCCTACGTACCGTTTCGCAATCGATACGACCAAACGCAGATTCGCCTCGGCCAGCTTGCGTTTGGCGGCCATGTCGCCCTGCTCCATGCGCTGCGCGATGTCGATCTCATCCTCGGCGGTGAGCAGCGGCACCTTGCCTATCTCCTTGAGATACATGCGCACTGGGTCGTCGACGCTGACTCCCTCCGGCACGGAGAGATCCAATTCCTCAACGGCGGGCTCGGGCGTAATATCCTGTGCCTCCGGCTCGACCAGGTCGATCTCTTGGACGACGTCGACACCCAGGGAGTCCAGCGTCTCCAGGATGCGGTCGAACTGATCAGGTTCGATCTCCAGCTCGACGAGCTGGTTCATGATCTCCTTGTACGTCAGTACGCCCTTTGTTTTCCCGGCCTTGACGAGCTCTTCCACCCGTTTCTTTTTTTCATCCAATACCTGGGTATTCAAGCAATTTCACTCCCTTGTGGGTGCGTCGGTCGTCGCGTTCGTCGCCTGTCCAAACGCGTTCATGCGCGTGCGGACGAGCCGGATCTCAATCCCTGCCGCTTTGCGAGCAGCTCGTTCAATTCCTTCATGCCTTCCGCTCTGGCCGAACCTGCGTTCGTGTTTATCGCGGAAAGCAGCTCGTTGATCCTGGCGTTGAGCTTGGCCATGCGCAGCCGCTCTATGCAATCGTTGATCACGCGCGGCAGCGCTTCTTCCGATACGTCGCTGGTCTCGCCGAATATGGCCAGCGTCTCCGCGCGGACGTCGTCCTCGTTCGCGTCGTCTATCAGCTCGGCGGCTGAGCGTCCTTCGGCCAACCCTCGGTACACAGCCTGGTGCATCGGATTCACGAAGTCATCGCAACCTACCGTGCCGACAGGTACCCGTCCGGCGCCCATCAACGACAACAACGTGCGCGCGGCCTTGTCGATGTCGCGGGATATCATCGATGGGGCGCCCGGGGTTGGCGCCGTCCATTCCTCCGGCGCAATCCGTGGTCTGGCTGGCATCGGCGTCGAACCAATCTGCCGCGCCAGCGTCTCCTTTGAGTAACCTGTGTCAACGATTAAACGATCCAGCAGAGAATCCAATTCCACCGGTTCGCGGACTGTCTTGAGCACCTTTGCCGCCTCTATCGCGTAGCGCATCCTCTCGTCCGGCTTAGACAGGTCGAATTGCATCGCCAGCCGCGCCAGTCTGAACTGGTAAGCAGAGCGTGTGCCGCGTGATTCCGCCAGCGCGTTGAATCCTGTCAATCCCTCGCGCCGTATGAAATCGTCGGGATCCATCCCGTCCGGGAACGTGACGACCCTTGCGGGCATGTCCGCCGCTTGGAACAGATCAAGCGCGCGCAACGCCGCCTTTTGGCCAGCCTCGTCGCCGTCGTAGGCGATAAGCGCTTCCGGCGCGTAACGACGAATCAGCGTCACCTGCTCCGGCGTCAGCGACGTGCCCAGCGTCGCGACCACGCCGACCACCCCGGCGTTTAGCAGCGACACCGCGTCCATGTAACCCTCGACAAGAACGATCCGGCGCAGGTTCTTCGCCTTACGCAATTCGTGCACGCCGTACACGTTGCGGCGTTTATTGAATACCGGCGTGTCCGGCGAGTTCAGGTACTTGGGCTGTTGATCGCCCATGGTCCTGCCGCCGAACGCAACCACGCCACCCTTCGCGTCCAGTATAGGAAACATCGCGCGACCGCGGAAGAAGTCGAACGAGCGGTCTTCTCTCTTCACCGCCAGGCAGGCCTTGACGATTAATTCTTCCGGCGTGTCGCCGTCTCTCAGCGCCCTCGTCAGCGACTGGCCGTCCGCGCCCGCCGCGCCCAATCCAAACCGCCTTATCCCTGAATCGTCCAGCCCACGCCGGTATAGGTAGTCCAGGTACGGTTTGCCATCGTTGGTCCAGAGTCGGCTGTGGAACCATTGGGCGGCACGTTTATTTAGGGCAAGTATGCTCTCGCGTTCGGTGCGGCTTCGGTGCAGTTCGGTCATATCCGTCGTATCGGGCAGCGGCATGTGAACGCGCTCGGCCAGTTCCTTTAACGCCTCTATGAATTCCAGGTGTTCAGTCTCCATCACGAAGCTGATCACGTCGCCTCCGGCCTTGCAGCCGAAGCAGTAGTACACCTGCACGTCGGGTCTCACCGAGAACGACGGGGTCTTCTCGTTATGGAACGGGCACAGACCCCAGTAGCGGCCGCCGTTCTTTTTCAACGCGACGGTCTGGCCGACTACATCCACGATGTCCAGCCGAGAGCGCAGCTGCGCTATCCACTCCTGCGGAAAACTACCCCTTAACGCCGTTCCGAACGCCATGATACTATAATTCGTCAAGGGACGCTTTTTTCCTGCATGACATTCGATAAGATTATCACCGCTTAAGAGCACACATAAACGGAGAATTATTGGGAAAACTACACCCAATGCTTTACACTGCCTTCAGGGAGGTATAAAATGGCCCGCGCGAATAACGCGAATAAATCCAACTCCGCGAGCGTTCCGACCATGAACGACCAAACGCATACTGCCCCGATTTTTGCAGCGAAACCGGCAAACGTCGGTTGGAGCGGCGCGATAAACGCCGAACTGACCGCCAACGTGGCCGAATTGAAGCGCGTATTCGACAAGTGCAGCGACTTTGTGATTCGGGAGTTTCACGCGTCCGGGATGAATCGCGGCGCGGTGGTCGCGTTTATCGACGGCTTGATCAGGCATGATTTCATAATGGATAATGTGCTCAAACCGCTGATCGTATACTCGCGCGAAGGCGACGCGGGCGATATTGATTCGTTGGAAAAGGTTAACGCTTGCGCGTTGCTAGCCAGCGATACAAAGCTGCTGCACACAGGCGGCGACGCGCTCGGCGCGCTGCTGCACGGCGACGCTCTGCTGATGATCGACGGCATGGCCGGAGGTATAGCGATCAGCGCGCGTGGCTGGGAGCGGCGCAATATATCAGAGCCGCAGACTGAAACGGTGGTGTTCGGCTCGCGCGAGGGTTTTACCGAAACGATCCGCGTTAACACCGCGCTGCTGCGTCGCCGCGTCTACACGAACGATCTGCGCATGGAGATGATGACGATCGGCAGCCGTACTCAGACGCCGGTGGCCATATCATATTTAAGTGAAATCGCCGATCCGGAGATAGTCGAGGACGTCAAGCGCCGGCTCGGCGGCGTGGATGTGGATTCGATAGAGAATTCCGGCGCGCTGATTGAGTATATCGAGAGCGAGCCGGCCTCGCTGTTCGAGACCGTATCTTATACCGAGAAGCCGGACGTCGTTGCGGCCAAGCTGCTTGAAGGCCGCGTGGCGATACTGGTCGACGGATCGCCATTCGCATTGGTCGTGCCTATGCTGTTTATCGAATGCTTCCAAACGGCGGAGGATTACTCCGTCAGGACGTATTACGCGACGTTCCTGAGGATCATACGATTGATCGCGTTCTTTGTCAGCCTTATCGCGCCTGCGGCATATATCACGCTGGCATCGCGGCATCATGAATTGATCCCCAGCGATCTGCTGTTTACAATGGCTTCCTCCAGCGAAGGCCTGCCGTTCCCGTCGTTTATCGAGACGGCGCTGATGCTCATTATATTCGAGATACTCAAGGAGGCCGGCATACGCCTGCCCAAGCCGGTAGGACAGGCGATCAGTATCGTTGGCGCGTTGGTGATGGGTCAGGCGGCGATACAAGCCGGGCTGGTCGGCGCGCCGGTCGTGATCGTCGTCGCGCTGACGGCGGTGGCTAGTTTCGCGATACCGATGCTGTCCAATACGCTGACGCTGCTGCGCTGGTTCATGCTGGTAATGGCGGAGATGTTCGGCGGATATGGACTCACGCTGGGTCTTTTGGTGATATTTGTGCACCTGGCCTCCCTGAAGTCGTTCGGCGTGCTGTACATGAGCCCCATCGCGCCCATACGCATAAGAGATCTGAAGGACGCCCTGATCCGCGCCCCGCTGTGGAGCATGAAGTATCGTCCCATATCCGTGCGCCCGCTGGATCCGGTGCGTAAGAATTCACGCAAGCCTGATTTCGAGAAGGATGAATAAAGGGGGGTCTGGTATGAAGCGGATTGCGTTGGCCGTGTCGCTCGCGTCGCTGATATTCGCCTTGTCCGGTTGCTGGAACAGCGTTGAGCTGAACGAGTTAGCCATCGTGGTTGGGCTGGGGATAGACTCGACGGACGACGGGGAGTACATGGTAACGGCGCAGGTGGCGCGGCCTCAATTGCTCAAGGACGGAAACACGGGTGGCGACGCGTACTTCAACGTGTCGCACAAGGGCAAAGCCGTGTTCTCGGCGCTCAAGGATCTGATGGGCATGTTCAGCCGCACGATGTACACCCAGCAATGCGAGGTGCTGATCATCGGTGAGGAGACCGCCAAGGACGACGTCAGCGCGCTGCTTGAATACTTCCTGCGCAATGTGGAAAGCCGCATGACTATGCCGATCCTGATATCCAGAGGCAAGGCGATAGAGGTGTTCAAGCAGGCCACGTATCTGGAGTCGATGTCGGCCATCCAGCTAGCCAAGATGGCGAAAAACCAGCAGTTTGCAGGCCTTACGGACCATAATACCGTCTTCACATTCATAAGCGATCTGACCAGCGAGTGCCGCCAGCCTACCGCGCCTATAGTGGAGCTGTTCCAGGACGACAGCGGCACGGTCAAGGCGCGTATTTCGGGCACCGCTATATTCAAGGATGCGCGGATGGTGGGAGAATTCGGCGAGGAGGAGGTATACGGACTGCGGCTGATAAACAACGATCTGCATAGCGGTATAATGCAGATAACTGGGCTTGGCGGGTTAATCGAGTTGGAGATAATGCGGTGCACTTCACGGGTAAAGCCCGTCGTCAGCGACGGTAAGGTGAGCGTGGATATTCGGGTGGACATCGAGTGTGACCTGATATCCACCACTAGCCATCAACATATCAACGATTCCGAGAAGATATTGGAGGTTGAGGAGCTGGCGCGCGAGGAAGTGATCGCGCGCATAAACAGCGCGCTGGCGGCGGCGAGAGCGTTCAACTCTGACGTATTCGGATTCGGTCAGCGGGTGTATCAGCGTTATCCCAAGCTATATGCTGAGATTGAGAACGGAGACGGAGGATGGGACGCGGTGTTTCAGACGCTGCCTGTCGTCGTCAGCGCAAACGTGAAGCTTATGAGCATTGGCTCGTCGATGCAGCCGGTGACAAGCGGGAGTGGTGATTAATGAATTCGATGAGACATTCAGTTCAAGACAGCGGCGTTGACCACATCAGCGTGCAGCAGTGGACGTTCACGGCGTGCTGTTTCCTGATGGGTACTATCATGCGCTCCGGGTTTACAAACTATTTAATGGGAAACGAATCGTGGCTGATCGTGTTGACAGGGGCAATTGCGTTTATACCGTTCATGATGATGTATTTGGCGCTGGCACGGCAGTATCCGGGCATGAATCTGTTCGAGATAGCGGACGCGTCGCTAGGCAAGGTCGGAGGTTTTATTGTCAGCGTTCTGCTGTGTGTGTTCTACGTATCGATGGCTACGGTAAATCTGATGGAGGTCGGATCGTTCGTGACGGCGTATCTGATTCAAGGCACGCCGTTTTTAGCCGCGACATTGGTAGCGGCGTTGGCGGCAGCATACGTGCTGACAAAGGGGATGGGCGCGTTGTCGCGGTTGATACCGGCCATCACGATCATAT
>JAITDK010000228.1 GCA_031282605.1 Oscillospiraceae bacterium | reverse complement strand
TAAGATGTTACACAGGGCGTTACTGATGATTCGACCAATACCAGTCGCGCACTTCCTGTGCCATCTCAGATAGGCCGGCCTGGTTCAGTTCGGCGATATACGCATCCCAATCCTTGTCTAGATCGCGCTTGCCTGTGATAAACTCGATCATCGCAGTGTCCTTTAGTTGGGTGATACCATTCTGATAGTCGCCCATCTTTGGCAGCGAGAACTGGATCAGGTTGATGATCCCATCCTTGTCATAGTTCAGGCCGTAAGCGAATTCCGCGCCGCGTCCGACGTTGCGCTCGGCGGGTGTGGGAGCCATCTGCAGATACACGCCGTAGTCGTCGCTCGGTCCGACGTCAGGATGCAGGTCGGCGAATTCCTGGCGTATGGAGTATGAGCCATCTTCCTTGATGGTCCAGTACCAGTTCTCGCCCTCAGGCCCGAAAGCCCACTCCAGCCAGGCCTGCTTCGCGTCCGAATACTCTGTATGATAGCGCACCAGCGCGTAGTCCATGATCTGCAGCGCACGGATAAATCGATCCGTGTCTTCGGTCAGTTCCGGGCTGAATACGTAGAACTGCGCGAGCATGTTCCAAGCCTTCACGCCCTTGCCGTACGGCCCTTCTACGGGCTGTCCGAACACGATCCGCGCGTCCGGATTGACGGCGATCAGTTCCTTCGCCACGTTGCCGGGCTGAATCTCAATATCCTCGCCATTTTCGTCGATATCCATGTACATGCCCGGCATGACCCAGTGATAGTAGTTGCCGCGCACGGTCATACCGATGCGTCCGTTTATGAAGGAGTTGGAGATGGCCCAGTATCCGCCGGTGTTCTCGCCCGTGATAAACTCGGGATCGATCACGCCGTCGTCATACCACTTCTTCGCGACGCGCAGCGCTTCCCTGTACTGCTCGGTCGTTGCGGCGTACTCGACCTCGCCGTTGATCAGTTGGAAATAGCTATGGTCTGTGCGTCCGTCGGCGGCGCCTGGGTTTACACCGTACGCGCCGAAGAGATTGCGCAGGCCGTCGGCGGATACGCCGTATGTATCCTTTTCACCGTTTCCATCCGGATCCTCGTTGGCGAATTTGTACATAAGGGTCTCAAGTTCCTCAAGCGTGGTCGGGGTTTCAGTCACGCCGATCGCTTCCATCCAGTCCAGGTTGTAGACGATAGGGAGATGGAAAGCGTTGCCTGCGGCGATGCCGGGAATGCCGTACTGTTCGCCGTCGGACGCGCCCATGCTCCAGAACGCGCCGTCCTCCAACTCGTCGAGCAGCTTTGAGGTATATGGCATGTACTCGCGCACGAGGTTTACGTCGAACGAACCGACGACGCCCTGCGCGATGTAGGTGGACAACTGCGACGGATCCTTCAGGCGGATGACGTCGGGCGTATCGCCGCCGGCGATATACGTATTGAGCACTTCGAGGAAGTTCGCATCCTCAATGTTAAGCATGTTAATGTCTACATTGAACATTTCCTCGTACTTCTTGAGCACGACCGCGTCTTCATTAAGAGGAGCCGCGATGTAGGTCGTCCAGGTGATATCATACTTTTCCGCGTATGGATTTTCTTCCGCCGTCGCGAAGGACGTCAGTCCGACCGCGATGCACAGAGCCAGCAGGATAGACAGATACTTGCGCATGGGTTTTGCCTCCTTGATTATTGATGATGATTCACAAGGGCGGTTAACCCTTGAGTGATCCGATCATGATGCCTTTGACGAAGTACTTCTGGATGAACGGATATACGATGAGTATGGGTATCGTCGCGACCATGACCGTCGCGGCCTTGATCGTCTCCGTGTTCATCTGCAGGTTGTTCGTCACCTCTTCGCCGGAGAGCGGGATTATGGACGCGTCCCCCATCAGAACCACGCGGCGCAGGATCAGCTGGAGCACCTGCTTCTCCGTAGAACGGATGTATATCATAGCGTCGAACCAAGCGTTCCAGTGTCCCACGGCCGTCCACAGCCCCACCGTCGCCAGTATGGGCATGGACAGCGGCAGGATGATCCGGTACAGGATGAGGACGTCGTTCGCGCCGTCCAGCTTTGCTGATTCCTCCAGGCTATCCGGCATCGTCATTAGGTAGTTGCGCATGATGACTATGTTGTACGCGCTGATCGCGCCGGGCAGCATGAGCGACCAAACGGAATCGATCAGCCCCAGATCCTTAATAAGCAGGTACTCGGGGATGATACCGCCGGAAAAGAACATGGTAAACACGAGGACACCCGTCCAGAAGCTCCTGTTTGGGTAATACTTCTTGCTCAGCACATACGCCAGATTAAGCCCCAGCAGCAGCGCGACAAGCGTGCCGCCCACTGTGCGCAGGATCGTCCAGCCGAAAGAGTAGTAGATATATCTCGTACCGAGCACATTCTTATAGCTCTCCAGCGAAAGAATGGGCGGCCACAGATACACCTTCGATAGGGCTACGCGCTGCGCGTCGGCCAGCGATACCGCGAACAGATACCAGAAAGGGTACAGCATGGACAACGCGATAACGCCCAGCAGTATTTCGTTGAAACGATCGAAAACGATCTCCCCAAGGCTTTTCCCAATGCGGCGGGAATGTCTGCGCGCCGTGCCGCTTGTCATGCTTTCACCGCCTTACCATATGCCGTAATCATTCACGCGCCGGGCGAACCAGTTAGTCAGCAACACCAGGCAGAACGAGACGAGGTTGCGAAACAGGCTTATCGCCGTAGACTGGCTGTACTTCATGTTCTTCAAACCCAGGTCATACGTCAGCACGCCGAGCACGTTCGTAATCCTGCTTACGGCGGCGTTGGTCATGTTATATACCTGATCGAAGTTATCGTTTAATACCGAGCCGGAACGCATGATCAGCATGATCGTGATGGTCGGCGCGATGGCGGGCAAGGTGATATAGCAAACGCGCTGGAAGCGGGACGCGCCGTCGATCAGCGCGGCTTCGTACATCTCTTGATCCACGCCGGCCAGCGCGGCGAGGAATATGATTGAACCCCAGCCGACGCCCTTCCACAGATTCGCCGCGACGAGAACCAGACGGAACGTATCCGGCTCGCCCATGAAGTAATACGGCTTCATCCCCAAAGCCTTCGCCAGCGCGGCGAACGGCCCTGTGGAAGGCGACAGCAGTTGGAGGAACAGCCCCGACAGCGTGACCCACGAGATGAAGTGAGGCAGGTAAGAGAAGGTTTGCGCCAGCTTCTTGTAGCGCGCGTTGCTCAGCTCGTTCAGCAGGAGCGCGAGAACGATCTGCGCCGGGAAACTGACGATGAGGTTGAGCGCGCCAAGGATCAGCGTATTCTTGAACGCCGACGAAAACCCGGGCATTCGGAATACTTGTTTAAATATATCAATTCCGACCCAGGGGCTGCCAAGAATGCCGGCCTTTATCTTGAACTCCTTGAACGCGATCGTC
>JAITDK010000170.1 GCA_031282605.1 Oscillospiraceae bacterium | reverse complement strand
ATAACAACGTCGAGGGAATTCAGGGAAATAGAGCGGCTTAGGTCTCTCGCGCGCCATAACGAGACCGCCGTGCTGCGTCACGCCGCCGAGGTTGAGCGCGCTAAGTGGGAGAGCGTCGTCGCAGAAAAGGACGCGTTGATAGCGAAGCTTCTTACGCGGCTGAACGAAGGCGAATAACAAAAATAGCGCCGTGCCTTGACGTTTCCAAGGTTCGCGTAAAACACGCGAACCTCTTGTTTTACTCGGAAACAATGATGAATACTTGATGTTTATGTTTTATAGCTAGTAAATAGTTTGGCCATGAAATAACCTCAAACTTAGAATTTTTCGATAAAATTCGACCATCCGCAATCGATTTCCCCCAGGACGCAACGGGGTTTTGACCCAATCCCGTCCGAAAATCGAATGTATAGACGCAAAATAACCTTAAGAATCCCAAATTTGGAATCGCTGTTGTCGACCAATTCAGGCTTGTATTTTCTCTGATTCTCTGGTAGAATACACGAGCGACTATGAAGGAGGGATAAACCTCATGCAGGCAATCAAAGTACTGGCGACCGTGCTGTTAGTTATATCGGCGTTGATAGTAGTCATATCGGTGCTGATGCAGCCGGGCGAGACGTCTGGTCTGGGCGCTATCGCCGGCGGCGCGGAGACATTCTTCGGCAAGAACAAGGCCAAGTCCTATGAGGGTAAGCTGGCGCTGGCGACCAAGGTCGCCGCGGGGGTTTTCCTGATTATGTCGCTGGTCATCGCCGCGATCCACTAGTGGCGCGCAGCGCGAAGCGGGGCGTATCCGCGGAACCCCGAAGGGATTCTTCCTTGTAAGAGTCCAAACGGCGGTTCAGCGGATTGTTGAACGGTTTCGCGCCGTCGTTCGATGATGAACCGGGGTTTTCGGCTGTTATGCCGCTGGGCGTTGGGGATAATATGCGCCGCCGCGATTGGCGTCGGCGTTGTTTGTTTAACCATGGCGACGCCAACCGCGCCCGTAACGAGCGTAATATGGATTAATGACGGCGCGGCAACGGCGCACACCCCGGATACGGGCGAACTGAACCTCAACGATGCCGACGCGTTGAAGCTAACCTCGCTGCCAGGGATCGGTCCGGTGATCGCGCAGCGGATAATCGACTACCGCGATATGGTCGGCGCGTTCACCGACGAGCGCGAACTGACGCGCGTTAACGGCATAGGCGATGTGAAAAGCGAGAAATTATATCCGCTCGTGTATGTCGGCGAATAGATTCGGCCTTATAAACGTTAAATGAACGTTGAATGAATAGCCGGGTCGAAAGGACGGTGAGCGGCGGTGAAGTATCTGCGCAGATTTCTCTGGTTCATAACGGTACGCCTGTTCGGCATATGCGTAATCGGCACTACGCTGGTTATCGCGTTTTATATGTCGATGAATATAACGAATATCATTGTATTGGCGAAGGACGGCATGTCGGCCCGCGCACAGGTGATACTGGGCACGGAAGAGGATCCCAGCCTGCTGACCAAGTTTTTCACGGCGGACTGCCTCGCTCGCGACGCGGCGGTGGGTGTCGCACTCGCCGGCGAGTCGCGCTACGCCGACTATGATATCAGCGGCATGGATCATCGTTTGAAGATAGAATGGATGTGGACGTGGCCCTGGGATAACACGGCCAGCGCCATCGCGGTGGAGTCCGTGCCCGAGATTGACGGGCGCGTCAAATCCACCAGGCGAGAAGCGGTTATTGCCGCGTACGGCGACTCCGCCGTTAGCCCGCCCGACTGGGATTCCACGCGATACCGCATAACGCTCATCCGCGACAACGGGCGGTGGATAATGTCCTCGATCAATCCGACGGACGAACGCCCCGACGACGGCTGACCGCGCGTGATGCTGACTGACCCGCTGTCCATCGGGCGGCTGACGTTATCCGGTCGCGTCGTGCTTGCGCCTATGGCGGGAATCACGGCATGGCCGACGCGCCTGTTATGCCGAGGGATGGGTTGCGCTCTCGCCTCGACCGAGATGGTCTCGGTCAAGAGCATCCTGTATTCGCCTGATATGCCCGCCGTGCTGAACTTGCTGGAACGCGGCGATGAGGAAGGCCCGCTGGCGCTGCAGCTGTTCGGCGCCGAACCCGACGATTTCTCCGGCGCGATCACGCTGCTCAATGATCGCGGGCATTTCGGACATTCGACGGCGTTTGACGCTGTCGACATCAATATGGGTTGTCCCGCGCCTAAGATAACGCGTTCGGGAGCGGGGAGCGCGCTGCTGCTCGACCTGCCTCGCGCGGCTCAAATAGTGGCCGCGACCGTGCGCGCGGTTGAATCCGCCCACCCCGCGATGCCCGTTACGGTAAAGACTCGCTTGGGATGGGGTGCCGGGGATCGTTCTGCCGTCCGGCTGGCGCGTATGGCGTGGGATGAAGGCGCGGCGGCCATTACGGTTCACGGCAGGACGCGCGATCAGCAATACTCGGGCGACGCCGATCTCGAGGGCGTCGCGGCGGTCAAGGCCGCCGTGCCGATTCCGGTGATAGGCAACGGCGACGTAGCGTCCCGCGCCGACGCGGAACGGATGATGCGCGAGACCCATTGCGACGGCGTTATGATCGGTCGCGCAGCGATCGGTGACCCTTGGGTATTCAGCCGCGTCCTGCATAATGAAGCGGTCGAGCCGACAGCCGCCGAGCGGTTGAGTATGGCGCTGAGGCACGCGCGTATCCAGTGCGCGTGGCGCGGCGGACAGCGCGGAATGGTCGAACTGCGCGGCCAGCTGGGCTGGTATATGAAGGGCTTGCCGGGCGCGGCGCTTTGGCGCGCGTCAGTGCATGGACTAGGCTGCGTAGGCGCCTTGGAGGCGCTTATTAGCAAAACGCTAGATAGCAAACATTTTGAACAAACACAAACGCGGGAGGCATGAACTATGGACGATGTAAAGAACAGGCCGATTATATCGGCGGATGGACTGGCTAAGCTGGAGAATGAACTGTATTTCTATCGAACGGTCAAGCGTAAGGAAGTGGCCGAACAGATAAAGCAGGCGATCTCGTTCGGGGACTTGAGCGAGAACGCGGAGTATGACGAAGCGAAGAACGAGCAGTCGCGCATCGAGGGTCACATCAGCTATCTGGAGAACACTATCCGCAACGCGATAATCATCGACGCGTCGGACGTCAGCACCGAGATGGTCGGCGTGGGCAGCGTGGTTAGGGTGCGCGACGTAAAGACGGGCGTCGAGAGTGAATTCCAGATCGTGGGCGAAACGGAGTCCGATCCGCTGGAAGACAAGATATCGAACGAGTCGCCGGTCGGAGCCGCGCTGATGGGTCAGCGCAACGGCGCGAACGTGGCGTTTTCCGTGCCGGACGGCCTGCGCACGCTGCAAATTCTCGAGATCAGGCGGGCGAGTTAATATGTACAGCGAGCAGGAACGGATTCGCCGCGGCAAACTGGACGCATTGCGCGAACAAGGCCTGGATCCGTACCGGATAACGCGGTTCCACGTTACGGCGGCCAGTGTGGACATACGTTCGCGCTTTGACGAGCTGGACGGTCGCGACGTGGCGATAGCGGGTCGGATGCTATCTCGGCGGGTAATGGGCAAGGCGTCGTTCGGTCATCTGCTGGACGGCGGCGGCATGATCCAGATTTACGTAAAGCGCGACGACGTCGGCGAGGAGGCTTATGCCGCGTTCAAGGACTGGGACATCGGCGATATTATCGGCGTGAAAGGGTTCGCGTTCCGCACTCAAAAGGGCGAGGTTTCAGTTCACGCGCGCGAGCTGATCCTGCTGTCCAAGTCGCTGCGTCCGCTGCCGGAGAAATTCCACGGCCTGCAGGATACCGACCTGCGCTACCGTCAGCGGTACGTCGATCTAATCGTCAATCCGCAGGTGCGCGACGTGTTCGTCAAGCGCGCGAGGATAATCGCCGCGCTGCGCGATTTCCTGGACGGACGCGGCTTTCTGGAGGTGGATACCCCCATACTGCACACACTGGAGACGGGCGCGGCGGCGCGTCCGTTCAAGACGCGGCATAATACGCTGGATATACCCATGTACCTGCGCATCGAACTGGAACTGAACCTGAAGCGGCTGATAGTGGGCGGGTTCGACAGGGTGTACGAGGTCGGTCGGATATTCCGCAACGAAGGCATGGATCAGCGCCACAACCCAGAGTTTACGATGATCGAGACCTACCAGGCTTACGCCGATTACAACGACGTGATGCGCATGGTCGAGCAGATGCACGAGCATGTCGCGCTGAAGGTGCTAGGCACGACCGACGTCGTCTATCAAGGCGAGACCATTCATCTGGCCGCGCCATGGAGGCGCGTCAGCATGACCGACGCCGTGCGCGAGGCCAGCGGACTCGATCCGGAATCGTGGATCGACGACGAGTCGGCGCGGGCTGCGCTGACCGCGAAGGGGGTACACGTCGAAAAGGACGCGACGCGGGGCGGTTGCCTGGAGGCGCTGTTCGACGAATTCGTCGAGCCGGGTCTGCGTCAGCCTACGTTCATCGCGGATTATCCGGTAGAGATATCCCCACTCGCCAAGAGAATGCCAGGCAAACCCCATCTGACCGAGCGGTTCGAATACTTCATAGTGGGCGGCGAGTTCGGCAACGCGTTCAGCGAGCTGAACGACCCGATCGACCAGCGCGCGCGGTTTGAGCGGCAGACGGCCGCGATGCGCGCTTCGACGCTAGGCGAGGGACGTGATCCGCAGGTGGATGAGGATTATCTGGACGCGCTGGAATATGGCATGCCGCCGACGGGCGGACTGGGTTTCGGAGTGGATAGGCTCGTAATGCTGCTGACGGATTCTCCGTCAATCCGGGATGTACTGTTGTTCCCGACGATGAAACCGAGGTGATTTACATTGGTCAGCGCAGTCGCCACCCCTATAAACAGGAAGCGCGTCCGCGACCACTTCGCTTACTCGTTCTGGAAGTATGCCCTGCTCGTCATACTGGGCGTGCTGGGCTGGAACCTGATTTATTCCATTACCGAGTATCGGCCGCCAAAGGATAAGAAGGTGGACGTATACCTGGTGACGACGGCTCTGGAAGCCGATTCGACCGAGCGTCTAGCGAGCCTGGCCGCGCCGGAGTTTCCCGATATGGAGTCCATCAGCTTTCTCAATGTCGCGTTGGGCGCGACGGACGATTACTACGCTAATATCCAGTTGACCACCTATATTGGCGCGCAGGAAGGCGACGTCTATCTGATGCCTTGGGATAGATTCCAGACCTTCGCTGAAAGCGGTTTATTCGTTTCGCTGGACGAATGGCTGGCCGACGGTTCTATCGATACGCGCGGCATTGATCCCGGCAAGGGACGCATGGCGATCGTGGACGACGACGGTGAAAACAGGGTTGTGGGAGAGGCTCATATATATGGTTTGCCGGCTGAAACGTTATACGGCATGATCGATCAAGGCGTGGATAACCGCGGACTGTGGATCGGCGTGACCGCATACTCCGGCAACCTGCCCAACGCGGCCAAGATGGTTGATTGGATGATAGCCTCGTTCCAAACAGATAAGCCGCAATGGCTGATCGATTACGAGGCATCCCAGCCGGCTCCCCCCGGTGAAGACGAGGCTTTGCCGTCTTATTAGCGAATCTTATCGGCGCAAATCCGACGGACGCTATACAGTTCTAGGAACAACCTACGCCACGAGACAGACTATCGGAACACAACCGGCAGTCCGAAGCCGATGGATTGTGCATCACGATGGTCCAGGCGAAGCCTGGTCAGGATTCGAAAGGGCGGATAGCCCTTCGCAGGGTCCGGGACAGAGTCCCGAAACCCCCGTTTCACCCCCCGTCGGGGGGAAGGGGG